>JAIRWW010000297.1 GCA_031268685.1 Azoarcus sp. | reverse complement strand
CCGCGATTTTTCGAAATGACACTATCTCCCATCGCACGTCTTATGGCAGCCGCCAGCGAGATCATCCTCGGCAAGGAACACGAGTTGCGCCTCGCTCTTTCGTGCCTGCTCGCGCGCGGTCATTTGTTGATCGAAGATGTTCCCGGCACGGGCAAAACCACTCTCGCCCACACGCTCGCCCGCTTGCTCGGCTTGCAGTTCCAGCGCATTCAGTTCACCAGCGACCTGCTGCCCGCCGATATCCTCGGGGTGTCGATTTTCGAGCGCGACAGTGCGACGTTCCGCTTCCACCCAGGCCCCGTGTTCGCGCAATTGGTCCTCGCCGATGAAGTCAACCGCGCAACCCCCAAGGCGCAAAGCGCGCTGCTCGAAGCCATGGAGGAGCGCCAGGTCACAGCCGACGGCCAGACCATGCCTTTGCCCGAGCCTTTTTTTGTCGTCGCTACCCAAAACCCCTCGTCCCAGATCGGTGTTTTCCCTTTGCCGGAAAGTCAACTCGACCGTTTTTTGCTGCGCATCCGCCTCGGTTATCCCGACCGCGCCGCCGAGCGCAGGCTATTGCGGGGACAAGACCGGCGCGAGCTGATCGAGCGCGCCGAGCCAGTCGTGGGCGTCTCGGACCTGCTCGAACTGCAAGACGCGGCCCGCTCCCTGATCGTCGCGGATCGCCTCATTGATTATGTGCAGGCGCTCATCGCCGCGACCCGGCAAAACGCGGAATTCCTCGCCGGACTCAGCCCGCGCGCGGGCATGGGGCTGCTTGCCGCGGCGCGCGCCTGGGCTTTGCTCGAAGGACGCGACCATGTGCTGCCCGAGGATGTGCAGCGCGTTTTTCCGCATGTCGCCGGCCATCGCTTGCACAGGACGGGCGACGGGCGCGCGCCCGCGCCCGATGAACTCGCGCGCTTGCTGGAAAGCGTGGGAATTCCCTGATACGGCGCCCGGATGTCCCCGGTTTCCGCTTTCGCCCGCCTGCCCTCCCTTTTTCGGCGATCCCGGCCGGAGAAGGTAGAAGCTACGCCAATTACGCTTTCGCAGAGCCGCATTTACGTACTGCCGACTTTCTCCGGGCTGGCGTTCGTCGGCATGCTGGGCGCTATGTTGCTCACATCCATCAATTACGGCCTGAGCCTGGGCTATGCTTTTTCTTTCTTGCTCGGCGGCATTGGCATCGTCAGCAGCATTCACGCTTTTCGCAATTTGCTGCGCCTGTCGATCCGCCCAGGCAGGGTGGAAGATGCTTTTTGCGGCGGCAGCGCGGTTTTTCATTTATTGATCGACAATCCCGATTCCTACCGCCGCCCCGCCATGCGCCTGCTCGGCGGCAAGACGCCGGAGCTGCGCGGCGAAACCCGGTTCGATCTGCCGCCCTGTGCATGCAGCGACATTGCCCTTGCCTTGCCGGCGCGCCAGCGAGGCAGAATGCTGATTGGGCGCACAGTCATAGAAACGCGCTGGCCGCTCGGCCTCGTCCGCGCTTGCAGCATACTGACGCCAGCCATGGAGGCGCTCATCTTTCCCGCCCCCGAGCCCGCGCCGCCCCCGCTACCGCCCGGGCCGGGCGGCGTCTCTACGAAGAACAGGGGCGCGGCCCGTATCGGTAACGAGGATTTTGCCGGCCTGCGCGCTTATCAAGATACCGATTCGCTGCACCATCTGGCCTGGAAGGTTTTCGCCCGCAGCGGCGCGATGATGACCAAGCAGTTTTCGGACATCGGGGATGCCGATCTGCTTTTCGATTGGCAGGCACTGCCCGCCGCGCTCTCCGAGGAAGCGCGCCTGTCGCGGCTAACCGCCTGGCTGCTTCGGGCCGGGCAATCGGAACAACGTTATGCTTTGCGGCTGCCAGCCCGCGAGTTCCCCATCGACCGGGGCGACGCGCATTTGTACCGATGCCTCGCCGCGCTCGCCATGTATGGGAGCGAGACGGAGAAAAGCGCAGCAGAGAAGACATGAGTACGAATACAAATACGCGCATCCCCCCTGCCCCCTCTCCCGGCCGCGCCTCGCCCGACGAGGCCGGTTTGCGATATGACCAGGGTTTATGGTTATTGGCGACGGCGATATCGACCATAGCGCTCCATTGGTCCAAGCTGCCCGCCTGGGCGGGCACGCTTTGCGCAGTTCTGTTTGCATGGCACATCCGGCGCTTGTGGTATGGGGCGTCCGCACTCCCGCGCTGGCTGTTGCTGCCGCTCACCCTCGCCGCCGCCATCGGTGTGCGCTTGTCTTTCGGCTATTTTCTCGGCAAGACGCCTGGGCTGGTATTCCTTGCCATACTCCTGGGCCTGAAATTGCTTGAAACCCGCAGCGTGCGCGATGCCCGCGTCGTCATGCTGATGTGTTTGTTTTTCCAGTTCGGCCTGTTCTTTGACGACCAGTCGGCGCTGTCCGCCGCTTTCGCCCTGGCCGCCGCCCTGGTTACGCTGAGCGCTATGGTCGCGCTGGCCGATCCGGTCTCCGCCGCGCGGGAGCGCCTGAAAATGAGCGCCATCCTGCTCGCACAGGGGCTGCCGTTCATGGTGGTGCTTTTCGTTCTATTTCCCCGCGCCTCCACGCCGCTATGGGGCATTCCGAATAATGCCGCCGTCAGCGGGCTTTCCGATTCGATGTCGCCCGGAACGGTCAGCGGATTGATTCTGTCGGATGCGCTCGCTTTCACGGTGGAATTCAACGGCCCGCCCCCGCCTCCATCCGAACGTTACTGGCGCGGCCCGGTGCTGGGCGGGTTCGATGGCCGAACCTGGCGCATGACGCACGGCCCCATGCTGGATCGCCCGCGTTATCTGCCCGAGGGCCGCCGCTACGCTTACCGGATGATTCTCGAACCCCACAACCAGCACTGGCTGCCGGTACTCGATTATCCAGCGGGGCCGGTGCGGGGAGTGAGTTTTACTCTGGATTTCCAGGCGATGAACCATTTTCCGGTCGGCAATCGCATGCAGTTCGAGTTCAGCGCCTTTCCCGCCACCATAGCTGGCGGCGGCGAGAGTCCTCGCAGGCTCGCCATGTTTCGCCAGCTGCCCTCATATGGCAACCCCAGGACGCGGGCGCTGGCCGCCACGCTGAAAGCGGAAACGCCTGAGCAAACGGTGGAGCGCATCCTCGCCTGGCTCGCCGAAGGCCGATTCACCTACACGCTGCAACCGCCGCTACTCGACGAGGACAGCACCGATCTGTTTTTGTTCGATACCCGCATGGGTTTCTGTGAGCATTTCGCCAGCGCCTTCGTATTCCTGGCGCGCGCGGCGGATGTTCCCGCGCGCGTCGTCACTGGTTATCAGGGCGGGCGCATCAATCCGGTCAACGAAACGATGACCGTGCGCCAGTCGGATGCCCATGCCTGGACCGAAGTCTGGCTTGCCGGGCACGGCTGGGTGCGGGTCGATCCTACCGCGCTGGTCGCGCCGCAGCGCATAGAAAGAGGACTGGAAGCATCCCTGCCCGAGCGCGATATGCTTCCGCTTTTGCTGCAACCGAAATATCTATGGTTGCGTAAATTGCGCGACCGCTGGGAAGCTATGGCCACGGGATGGAACCGCGGGGTAATCGCCTACGACAACCGCCGGCAGCACGACTTGCTGAAGGCCGTGTTCGGTCTCGACGCCGTCTCGCTCCCGGTAATACTGGGGACAAGCACCATCGCAATCGCCCTGCTGATGGCTGTGCTCTATTATTGGGCGCAGCGCCGCCGGGCGCAGCTCGATCCGCTAGACCAGGCTTGGGCGCGTTTTTCAGCCAAGCTTGCCCGCCACGGCCTTGCGCGCGCGCCCTCGGAAGGCCCCATGGACTACGCCCGGCGGCTCGCCGCCGCCCGCCCGGCCAACGCCGCGGCACTCACGGCAATCTGTACCGACTATGCCTATTTGCGCTATCGTCCCTCTGTTCCGCGCGAGGAACACAAGGAAATATATAAGCTGATACACTCCATCACCCGCCTCGATCTCAAAAAAGAAACCTCGACTCCGCGATGAAACTTCAAACCCGCAATGCCTTTCTGCGCCTGTTCGCCGTCTTTTTGCCGCTCATTTTGTGCCAGGCTCCCGCACATGCCGACTATGCGGAGCGCGCGGACGTATCCGCCTTCGTCGATGAAATCGCCGCGCGCAACCAACTCGACACAGCCCCGATCCGCGCCGCGCTCTCCCGCGCCAGCCACAATCCGCGCGTGATCGAACTCATAAAGCCGCC
>JAIRWW010000167.1 GCA_031268685.1 Azoarcus sp. | reverse complement strand
CACACGCCACGGCATGAGCGGCTGGATGGGCGGCGTTACGGCAATGGGGGAATCTTGTTGGGCTGCTGATTGAATTCGCATAGTTTCCAGTCCTCCATAAGTTCGGCGCGATGTTCCTGCGCCCATTCCAGGATCAAGGCAATGGCGCGCCGTGGCATTTCCCCTTCAAGAACGTCCAGGGTCTGGATGTCGATCAGCACCTCGTGCTCTGCATAGAGAGCATGAAAGTGTGGTGGAACGTGGTCGCCCCAGAACATCTGAATCAGGATTCCGTAAAACGTGCTGATGGTCGGCATCCGACTTTACCTTTCCGCTAACAGAGGAATAACCGTTCTGTCAATCCAGCCTCAACTTGACACAACACGGAAGGGACGATGCTCTTCCCATGTGGGGATTATCCCCCTCCCGGGCGAGGTTTACAACCAGCGCGCAGGTTGGGTAAGCGAAGCGCAACCCGACATTCGTTCATCGATTTGCGGCGCTCCACGCTGGAACGAGGGCTTCAAATGCAGCTTCTTGGTGGTGAGCAAGGGGAACCCGGCGGCGAGGTCGAAGCGCATTTGATGGCCGAACACCGAGCGAGTACCGGTGCCGGTGTGGTCGGACTTGGCAGCGCCATGTTCGAGCACGTGGCGCATCAGGTCGAGGTAGGGTTTCATGGGGTTACGCAGGGGAAAATGGCATTGTACTGCCCTTGGAGGCTTCGCTGCGCCCGGATATTCGCAAATCCGAACGGTGGCGAACGATCCAGAAGGAAAAGATTCTCGTCTCTCAGTGGCAAAAGATTTACGGCAGCAGCTATACAACAACTTACCCAACATTCAACGGAACGGTTCGTGGCATGTCCGGTTCTTGGACATCAGATCGTGCTTGCTCCTATGCGTAAGCTGGTGTACAGTGTGCTTCGAGTCGGGATGCGCTGTCCTTTTTGCGGCGCGTTGGGATTCTTTCCCACCTGGCTTACCCAATTCTACAGGTTGCCTTTGTGCAGCCTGTTTTTGTTGGAGGCCAATGGATGCATCTGTTCTACGTTGATGATTCAGGGTCTGTAACAGATCCGTCGCAGAAGTATTTTGTGTTGGCGGGGGTTGCCGTGTTTGAGCGAAAGACCCACTGGATCGAACAGGTACTCAATGACGTGGCGATGAGGTTTTCACCTGCTGACCCTTATGCAATTGAACTGCATGGATCTCCTATGCGAGCAGGACGGGACGGCTGGAAAGCACATCCTCTTCCTGATCGGTTGGCAGCCATTAAAGATGCCCTCAAATTCGGTGTTGCAGATCACTACCCAAAAGGAGTTCGCCTATTTGGCGCTGTGATCAAAAAAACCGCAATTGCCGGCCAAGACCCGGTCATACACGCCTTTGAGCAGCTAACCAGCCGATTCGATCTGTTCTTGAAGCGCCTCTATAACAAACACCAAGACAAACAGCGGGGACTCATGCTGTTTGATGAATCCTCTACAGAGAAGCGCATTCAGACATTGGCGCGCGAATTTAAATATACTGGCCATACATGGGGTAAGACCAACAACTACGCTGAAGTTCCAGTGTTCATGGACTCAAAAGCATCTCGCCTAATCCAACTTGCGGATTTGGTCGCCTATGCGCTGTTCCGCTTTCATGAGTATAACGACAGCATTTTCTATGATGTGATCAAAGGCTGCTTTGACACAGAAGGTGGTGTTGAACATGGGCTATACGTTTGTTGACGTTAATGGCTACCCAACCAGCTCAATGCTGATTTGAACGCCGTAAGAATTCCCCGCTTTCAGGCAGGGGAGGATGAATTGCAGTTCTAAGAACCTGTTTGCGATCTCTCGGGCAGGCAAGATAGGCCAGGCCCCGCAGGGGCCAACCTTTGATAACCCCCGGCGTCAGCCGGGGGACAGCGCGATCATCACGACTTTAGCCCCAACGGGGCGTGACCTGCTGGCGCGAGACAAAGAGTCATGCCCCGTTGGGGCTAGGGGATACTGGCGCCGCGCCTCCCCCGGCTGACGCCGGGGGTTATCAGGGTGCCGTCCCTTCGGGACGAACAGCTCTCCCGCTTGCAGCGTGGCGGACCATCCGGCGCTCTCGGTCGGAAGATTGCAAACAGGTTCTAAGATAAAACAAGAATAACGGCACATGAAAGAGTCAACAAAAAATAAAAAACAATGAACTCTTCAAAGAATGGATGTGTACACTGACTATTTGACAAAATGAGATTTTTCATTTCAATGCCTACGACGCACCAAAAACCTCGTTCAACTGTTGCGTGACGCGCACGAAGGTCGTGCGCTTGGAGAGTTCCTTCAGCGTTTTTGCGCCGACGTAGGTGCAGGCCGAGCGCACGCCGCCGAGGATGTCGCGGAGCGTGTTTTCGACCGGGCCGCGGCAGTCGATGAGGACTTCCTTGCCTTCCGAGGCGCGATATTTGGCGATGCCGCCGGCGTGCCGATTCATCGCTTCGCGCGAACTCATGCCGTAGAAGAGCATCTTGCGCTCGCCGTCGACTTCGACGACTTCTGATGCGCACTCGTCGTGGCCGGCGAACATGCCGCCGAGCATCACGAAGTCCGCGCCGGCGCCGAAGGCCTTGGCAAGATCGCCCGGCGAGGCGCAACCGCCGTCGGCGCAGATCAGCCCGCGCAGGCCGTGCGCGGCGTCGGCGCATTCGATGATGGCGGAGAGCTGCGGATAACCGACGCCGGCCATCTTGCGCGTGGTGCACACCGAGCCGGGGCCGATGCCGACCTTGACGATGTCTACGCCGTCGAGGATGAGTTCCTCGGTCATCTCGCCGGTGACGACGTTGCCGGCCATCAGGGTGATCGACGGGAATTCGGCCCGGAATTTGTGAATGAAGCGGATGAAGGCTTTGGTGTAACCGTTGGCGACGTCGATGCAGACGTTTTCGATCGCGCCGCCGGCCCTTTCCAGCTTTTCCATGACGCGGCGGAACTTGTCGAAGTCGGGCGCGGTGATGCCCA
The DNA here is from genome assembly GCA_031268685.1 of Azoarcus sp. Taxonomy (GTDB): domain Bacteria; phylum Pseudomonadota; class Gammaproteobacteria; order Burkholderiales; family Rhodocyclaceae; genus WRNU01. The sequence goes on along the minus strand of JAIRWW010000167.1, from coordinate 565 downwards.
TCGAATAAAAAACGGCGCCGTTTACGGGCCGCGCGGCGAAAAAATCGAGCAGTTCGGTTTCACCGTAGTGCTTGTGCAGGGCGGCAGACAACTCGTACCGCGAGAGCGCGCGCGCCATCTCGAAGGTGCCGGTGGTGTCCATGTTGGCGGCAATGATCGGGATGCCGCGATAGGTTTTCCGCGAGTGCGGGAAAATGAAGTCGCGGGAAATGTCGACTTCCGAGCGCGAGGTCAGCGTCGAGCGCTTGGGGCGGATGAGAACGTCCTTGAAATCGAGCTTGATGTCCTGTTCGATGCGCATGACCGGGTCTCCCGATGAGTTTCAAGCGAGGACCGGCAGTTGGCCGGCAAGTTTTTTCAGCGTGTCGCGGGCGCCACGGTAGTCCGGGAAATAGCGGGCGACGATCGCCCAGAAGCGCGCGCTGTGGTTCATTTCCGTGAGGTGCGCCAGTTCATGCACGATCACGTAGTCGATGATCGACGAATCGAAGTGGATGAGGCGCCAGTTGAGGCGGATGCCGGTTTTCAGGCTGCAGCTTCCCCAGCGGGTGCGCGCCGACGACAG
>JAIRWW010000127.1 GCA_031268685.1 Azoarcus sp. | reverse complement strand
GCGGTCTTCCAGCACATCGAACAGGTCGCGGTTCCAATAGTTGATCCAGATCGCCAGCCCGACCTGGGCAAGGGTCAGCAACAGCAGCAGCAGGGTTGCGCCGCGTACTTTCCATTTGTTGCCGCTGTTGTTCCAGTATCTGGCGGCCAGACGCGCGAAGTGGCGGCCCGTGCGCACTTTGGAATGGGCGGCGGTTTCAGGTTTCATCGCGCGCCAGTACGGAAGCAATCCGCGCCGCGCCCTTGAGGCCCAGCGATTCGTCGCATACGACATGGAGCGGTATGTGCGCCAGCACCGCGCTCATGGACGGATGGACGCGGAAAGCCTCGGTGACCGCCGGTTCGCGCAGGAAGGGCAGGATGCGGGGGGCGATGCCGCCGCTCAGGTATACGCCGCCGCTAGCCATTACGGTAAGGGCCAGATTGCTGGCAGCGGCGGCAAGAAGGCGGGCGAAAAAGCGCAGGGCTTCGGCGGCGGCAGCCTCGCCAGCCAGGGCGGCGGCGGTGATCGCCGCCGCGTCGCGGCTAAGCGGCGCTTCAGGCGACATGCCGGAAACGAAGCGGTAGATGCGCTCTATGCCATGCCCGGAGAGCAGCATTTCGAGACTGGCGCGGCCATGCCAAGCCAGCATTGCCTCGCACAGAGCCAGTTCGCGGGCGTTGCGCGGGGCAAAATCCGCCAGTCCTCCCTGGCTTGCCAGAACCACGGGTTTCAGCGGAGCGCCCGCCAACACCGCCATCCCCAATCCAGTGCCAGCGCCGATGAGCGCCCGCACGCCGCCGGATTCCGGTTCGCCCGCGCACAAGGGAAACAGATCGTCGCTGCCAAGGCAGTCGAGGCCATACGCCTGCGCAGCAAAATCGTTGATGAGCCACAGGCGGGAAAACCCCCAATGCGCCTTCAGGCGCTCGCCATTCGCCGTCCACGGCAGATTGGTCATGCGCACACACCCATGCTCCAGTGGCCCGGCCACGGCAATACAGGCCGCGGCGGGGGTTTCGCCCGTCTCATCAAGGAAGCCGTCGATGAGGGTTTCGATGTCGGCATGGGCCGCGCTCGGTGTTTCGCGGCGGTGCAGTTCATGCCAACCGTCTTTATCGGCGCGAGCAAGCAGCAGCCGCGCGCGCGATCCGCCAATGTCCGCCGCCAGTACGATCCGCGCCTGCTCTCGTTTTTCGCCCATTCTGTAAATGTAACAGTTACGCCCAACAAATAGATGAAGCCCCGCAGGGCATATTTCCTCTTGCAACGTGTTAAGGCAAATCGGGTCGAAATGGTACTGATAACATAATCCGAACGACATCAATGCACAAAACAAACAATGTATCCACATCGACTATCGTGTTGAGATTGTCAGAATGAACGCCATCAGCTTCATCGACCGGCTTCAACGTGTGGCCGCACCGGGATGGGCCTTCGGCCTGGCGATGATGTCCATACGTAATGGCTTTTTGCTTTGCCTGCCGCTCGTCGTCGCAGGCGCGGCAGCGATCGTCCTGAACAACCTGCCTATCCAGGCATACCAAGAAGCAATGACGTGGGCATTCGGCAACGACTGGAAGCGCATCGGGACGGCGATATGGCATGGAACTTTCGGCATCCTGTCCCTGCCGGTACTGATCGGAATCAGCCACTATCTGGCGCAAGGCCACAATCAGCGCCATCCCACCCACCCCATAAGTTCGCCGATTGCATCGCTGGTGGGGCTGGCTTCATTCTTCGCCATGACACCCGTCACCGGAGAAAATGGCGACTTGTCGCTCTGGCTCGGCGTACAGGGGCTGTTCGTCAGTATCGCGGTCGCGCTGGCCGCTTCGCGGCTGTTCATCTTCCTGTGCGGCTTCGAGCGCATCCGCATGACTGTGTATTCGGAAGGGCTGGATGTCGCCATCCCTCAGGCGTTTTCCTGCCTGGGGGCAGGCGTGCTGACAATTACCTGCTTCACGCTCGCCCACTTCGGCTTTCTGGCTATCACCGGAACGACGGTGCATGAGTTCGTTTACGCATCGGTACTCTACCCGTTCAAATTCTTCGACAGCATTCTGAACACCGGCATTACCTACACGCTGCTCACCCACATGAGCTGGTTTTTCGGCATTCATGGCAGCAATGTCTTCGATCCGCTATCGCACGAGCTTTTTGAATACACCCACACAATCAACGCCGCAGCTTTCACGGCGGGGCTGCCTACGCCCTACCCGCTCAACAAACATGTTCTGGATGTTTTTGTATTCATGGGCGGCGCGGGTTCCTCGCTGTGCCTGGTAGCCGCCCTCCTCATCACAAGCAAAAACCGCAACAGCCGCCGGCTGGCCAAGATTTCTCTCGCGCCCGGCCTGCTCAACATCAACGAAATCCTGCTCTATGGGCTGCCCATCGTTCTCAATCCCATTTTTGTACTGCCTTTCCTGGCCGTCCCGCTGGCGCTGTCGTCAATCAGCTATCTGGCGCTGCAAAACGGCTTCGTTCCCTGGCCGGATGTTCCCCTGGACTGGACAACGCCGCCGCTGCTGAGCGGCTACCTGGCCAGCGGCGGCTCCTGGCGCGGGCCTGCCCTGCAAGGGTTCAACCTGCTCGTCGGCTTTCTCATTTATTGGCCCTTCGTCAGGATTTCCGACCGCATCAAGGACGAGCGCCAGAGAAACGCCCTGAAACGCCTGCTGGATATCGCGTGCAGCAACCTCGTCGGGCCTTCCGGCAAGAAATGCCTCGACCGCAACGACGACATCGGCGTGCTCGCCCGCGTGCTGGCCAGCGATCTCGACGAAGCCATCGAAAAAAACGCCGGGCTGTATCTCGAATATCAGCCGCAAGTCGACCACAAATCCGGCCAGGCCATCGGCGCGGAAGCCCTGCTGCGCTGGCGTCACAGCATCTACGGCAACATCCCGGCGCCCATCATCATCGCCATTGCCGAAGACGCGGGGTTCATGCACCGGATCGGACTGTGGGTGCTCGACCAGGCCTGCATCGAGCGCGCGCGCTGGCACCGCGCCGGGCTGGACCCATATTTCAAGACCTCGGTCAATGTCTCCATCCAGCAACTCTCCGATCCCGCGCTGCCCGAAAAAATCGTCCAGTGCGTGGAAAACCGCCACCTGCAACGCAGGATGATCGGCATCGAAGTCACCGAATCCATTGCGCTCGATCCTGAATCGCCGCACAACTACATCCTGAAACGCATCAGCGACCTGGGCTTCATCATTTCGATGGATGACTTCGGCATGGGTCACAGCTCCTTGAGCTACCTGAAATATTTCCCTGT
>JAIRWW010000104.1 GCA_031268685.1 Azoarcus sp. | reverse complement strand
GCGAGCGGAATCGCACCCAAGGCCATCGCGCCCGTGGTCATGAGGATCGGGCGCAGCCGCAGGACGGCGGCCTCGACCACCGCTTCGAGCGCGCTTTTGCCTGTGACGCGCAACTGGTTGGCGAATTCGACGATGAGAATGCCGTGCTTGGTGATGAGGCCGATCAGCGTGACAAGTCCGATCTGGCTGTAGACGTTGAGCGTGCCGCCGACGATCCACAGGGCGCCCAGGGCGCCCGCCATTGACAGCGGCACGGTGAGCATGATGACAAAGGGATCGATGAAGCTCTCGAACTGCGCCGACAGCACGAGGTAGATGAAGGCGAGCGCGAGGACGAAGGTAAGCGCCAGACTGGCCGAACTGGTCTTGAATTCGCGGGACATGCCATCGTAATCAGTGGAAAAGCCAGGGGGCAGGATGCGTTCGGCGGTGTTTTCCATCCAGGTGAGCGCCTCGCCCAGGGCAAAGTCGGGTGCGAGGTTGGCGGTGATGATGACGGCGCGGCGCTGGCCAAAGTGGTTGAGTTCGCGCGGGCTGACCGTTTCCCGCACGGTGACGAGGTTGGAGAGCGGCACCATTTGCCCGCCCTTGCCGCGCACGAAAATGTCGTGGATGTCGCGTGGGTCGGTACGGTCGCCGGCATCGACCTGTACGATGACGTCGTATTGCTCGGCGTCCTGCTTGTAGCGCGTGACCTGACGGCCCCCGAGCATTGTTTCGAGCGTGTGGCCGATGACATCGATCGAGATGCCGAGGTCGGCGGCTTTGTCGCGGTCGACGGATACGGCCAGTTCCGGCTTGGTGAGCTTGAGATCGGTGTCGGGCGACATGAAGCCCGAATGGCCGCGCATGGCTTCGAGCATGGCGTCGGTGGTACGGGCCAGTTCGTCCCATGATCCGGACGATGCGACGACGAAGCTTACGGGCCGCGTGCGCGGGCTTTGGCCGAAGGCGGCGGGCAGGATCGTGAAGGCGTTGATGCCGGTGATGGCGTTCAGGCGCGGCTGCATTTCAGCTGCGATTTCGATGGTTTTGCGCTTGCGCTGCGACCAGTCGACGAAGCTTGCGAAACTCCTGCCCTGCGACACCGTGGGCGTGCCAGACATGACCTGATAGCCATCCACGTCGGCAGTGGTGGCGAAAATATCGCCAATCTCCGCGGCATAGCGCGTCATGTAGTCGATGGTCGCGCCTTCCGGGCCGTTGAACTGCACCATGATGCGGCCGCGGTCTTCGACGGGCGAGAGTTCGGATTTCAATTGCCCGAGCAGCAGCACGGCCAGCGCGGCGACCGCCGCGAATGCGGCCAGCACGACCCAGCGCAGGCCGAGCATCCGGGTGAGCGCGCGACGGTAGCCTTCGATGAGCCAGGTCAGGAATTTTTCGATGCTGTTGTATAGCAGGCCATGGCTGCGCTCATGACGCAACAGCCGCGAACACATCATCGGGGACAGTGTGAGCGCAACGAACCCGGAGACGAGCACGGCGCCGGAGAGTGTGAGCGCGAATTCAGTGAAAAGCCTGCCGGTGCGCCCGGTCATGAAGGCCACCGGCGCATATACGGCGGCAAGGGTGATGGTCATCGCCACTACAGCGAAGCCGATTTCCTTTGCGCCCCGGAAGGCGGCTTCGACCGTGGGCGTGCCGTCCTCGATATGGCGGAAGATGTTTTCGAGCACGACGATGGCGTCATCCACCACCAGGCCAATTGCCAGTACGAGCGCGAGCAGGGTCAGGGTATTGACCGAGAACCCGAAGGCGTACATCAGCGTGAACGCCCCAACAAGCGACACGGGGATCGTCACCAGCGGCACCAGCATGGCCCGCCAGTTGCGCAGGAAGAACAGGCAGACCGCCGCCACCAGCAGCACAGCTTCCCAGACGGTGGAAAATACCGAGGAGATCGAACGCTCGATGAACACCGTTGAATCGTTGGTGACGGCCATCGTCATGCCGTCCGGCAATTCCGCTTCCAGCGCGGGCAGCATCTTGACCAGTTCGCGCTTGAGGTCGAGCGGGTTGGCGGTTGATTGCTTGATGAGGCCAAGAGAAATCGAGGGCCGCCTCATGAAGCGCACTTCGCTGCGCAGGCTGGCGGGAGCGACTTCGGTATGGCCGATGTCGCGCAGCCGCACGGGATAGCCGTCGGGCGTGGCGGCCTGACGCACGACCACGGCGCCGAATTGCTCCGGGTCGACGAGATCGGTATGGGCCACGACCTCGAATTCGCGCTCGCGGCTTTCGATACGCCCGGCGGGCAGTTCGACGTTCTGGCGCGTGATGGCGTCTTCTACATCTTGCGGCGTGAGACCGAAGGCGGCGAGGCGGGCGCGATCCAGCCAGATGCGCATCGAATAGCGGCGCTCGCCGTATATTCGCGCATCCGCCGCGCCCGGCAGGGTTTGCAGGCGAGGCTTGATGATGCGATTGGCAATATCGCTCATTTCCATCTGGTCGTGGCGGTCGGATGAAAAGGCGATCCAGATGATAGGGTTGGCGTCGGCTTCGACCTTGGCGATCACAGGCTCGTCGATATCGTCCGGGAGCCGCCTGCGCACCCTCGACACGCGGTCGCGGACGTCGGCGGCGGCGCTGTCGGCATCGCGTTCGATACGAAAGCGCACCGTAATCTGGCTGCGCTCGGAACGGCTGATCGAGGAGAGCACGTCCACCCCCTCGATACCCGCCAGCGAGTCTTCCAGCGGTTTGGTGACGCGCGACTCGACGATTTCGGCGCTTGCGCCGGTATAGACGGTGTCGACGGTGACGATAGGCTCGTCGATGTTGGGATATTCGCGCACCGTGAGCCGCGAGTAAGACATCAGCCCCACCAGCAGCACCAACAGCGACAGTACTGTGGCAAATACCGGGCGCTTGATGCAGATATCGGAGATGAGCATGACGGCGCGTCTTGCCTCAGTGGGACGCCGCTACCGGCCGCGCGACCGATACGGGCGCGCCATCACGCAGCTTGAGTTGGCCTGCGATCACGATGCGGTCGCCAGAGGCGAGTCCATGGACGACCTCGACCTCGGCGGCGCGCCGTATGCCGGTTTTGATCTCGACCCGGCGCGCATGGCCGTCCTCGATCCGGTATACGAATTGCGCTTGGCCGGACGCCGGAATCAGCGCTGTCTCCGGTACCAGCAACACATCTTCACGCCGGTCGACCAGCACTTTTACCCGCGCGAACACACCGGGGCGCAGGCGTCCCTCGCCATTGGACAGGCGGGCGCGCAACAGCACTGCCCTGCCCTCGGCGTCAACCAGAGGGTCGATGGCATCGACCACAGCGGGAAAGGTGACGCCCGGCACCACATCGCTGGTCACTTCCAGCGCCTGCCCCGGCGCCAATCGGCCGAGATAAACCTCGGGCAAGCGAAAATCAAGCTTGAGTGTGGCGATATCCTCAATATTGATAAGCGTGTCGCTGTCCTTGACGTAATCGCCCACATTCACCTTTCGGATGCCGACGATGCCATCGAACGGCGCGCGGACGCGGGTGCGCTCCAGCCGCGCCTGCGCCAACGCCACCGAGGCGCGCGCCACTTCGAGCCGGGAAGCCGCCTCGTCGCGCGCGCTACTACTCACGAATTTGCTGCTGAAAAGGTCTTCTGCACGGCGGGCATTGGCATCGGCCAACATCAATTCGGCCTTTGCCTGCTGCAACTCGGCCCGTTGCACGGCGGAATCGAGTTCTATCAGCACCGATCCGCCGCGGACAGCGCTGCCGTCCCGGAAACGGATAGCCGCCACGCGCCCGGCCACTTCCGGATGCAGGACGACGGACTGATTGGATACCAGCGTCCCAACCGCCGCAACATCGTCGACAATCGTCCGCGCCGCCACCGGCGCGACTTCCACCAGCACCGACTGCGCCGTGCCCGAACCGCCGCCACCGCCCGCGCCCTGCGCCGCCGCCTGAACGGGCGCAGGCGGCGCGCTGTTGGCGCGCCACGCATACACGCCCAAGCCAGCCATGCCGGCAACGCATAAAACCGCGATCAGCGGACGACGCAAAAACATAAAACCGGCCTCCAGCCGGACGCCAACAAGCAAAAGCCAAGCCAACTGCACAGGCAACGGGGAAACCCGCCCCCGCGGGAAGCGACGCCCTGGCAAAACAGCCTTACATTGTACCTACGCTTCTTGGATCACCTCTGTTCAAAATAATGAAAAGATAATGAACTCTGCTCACATGAAAGCAAGGAAACCAGTGACGCCGACCCGGCAATCCATCCCATCCGCTTGCGAGCGAAGAAATCCGGGATGGAAATATTAAATATTGTACCCGCGTTCTCCCTATTGTTCTGCCCAAAATGATGATGAGACGGGTTATCATTCCAAACATCATCCTTACCCGACTGCACCATGCACCACCATAACCAAGCCACGCCCTCCCCATCAGGCAGCACCGGCACCCTGGCTCTCGTCGGCCATCCCAACGTCGGCAAATCAGTTCTTTTCCATCGCCTGACTGGCGCTTACGTCAATGTTTCAAACTATCCCGGAACGACCGTGGAAGTCGCCAGAGCTGGCGCGCGCTTCGACCGCTCGTCATCGCTACTCGACACGCCCGGCGTCCTGGCCCTGCCCGCGCGCAGCGACGACGAACGCGCGACGATACGGGCGTTGCTCAACGAAAACCTGAAACTCATCATCCAGGTGGGCGACGCCAAAAACCTGCGGCGCACACTGAACCTGACCGCGCTGCTGGCCGAACTCGGCGTTCCCTTGGTCATGGCGCTCAACATGGCCGACGAAGCAAAGGCGCGAGGCGTAACCGTAGACACGGATGCGCTCTCCAAAGCGCTGGGAATGCCGGTAGTCGCCACCGTCGCCACGGGCGGCGAAGGCATCTCGGCGCTCTCCGCCAACCTGGGCCATACCTGTCCGCCAGCCCCCATGCTGCGCTACGACACGGAATCGGAAGAAGCCATCGCAAGCATTGCCGCCATGCTCACGGAACATGCACCGCACCCGCGGCTTTCCGCGCGCGGACTCGCCATATTGCTGCTCGGGCGGGATGGCGAAGTCGAAAACTGGCTCACCGCCCAGCCGCATGGCAACGAAATTCTCGCGCATGTCGCCAAACTCGCTCCCATCGGCGCGCGCGATTCGCTGCCTGCGCGGCTGGCGCGTGAACGCGGGCGCGCCGCCGAGGCGCTGGCGCACACTGTGACGAAGCAGGCCGCCACCGGCGGCCAGAGCCTGTCACTGCGCATCGGGCAAATAGCAGTACACCCGATATGGGGCTGGCCGCTGCTGCTGCTGGTGCTGCTGGGGGTGTATTTCTTCGTTGGCGATTTCGGCGCTGGCACCCTGGTCGGACTCCTGGAAGAAGATTTCTTCGGAGAAATTCTCAATCCGGCTGTCACGGACTTCGTGCGCGCCTACGTCGGCCCGGAATGGCTCGCCGACATGCTCGTGGGCGACTACGGCCTCTGGACGATGGGCATGACCTATGCGCTGGCCTTGATACTGCCAATCGTCACCACCTTCTTCCTCGTCTTCGGCGTACTGGAAGACTCGGGCTATTTCACGCGCCTGTCGGTCGTATCGAACCGCGCCTTTGCCGCCATCGGCCTCAACGGGCGCGCTGTGCTGCCCATGGTGCTCGGGCTGGGCTGCGTGACGATGGCGACGCTCACCACGCGCATCCTCCACACCCCGCGCGAACGGCTAATCGCCATATTCCTTCTCGCGCTCGCCATTCCCTGTTCGGCGCAACTGGGCGTTGTGTTTGGGATGCTTAGCGGCTTCTCGTTCCAGGCAGCGGCAATCTGGAGCGTCTGTATCGTGCTGATCCTGCTGGTCACAGGCTGGATCGCCGGACGGCTGGTGAAGGGGCAGCGCGTGCCGCTCGTCACCGAGTTGCCGCCGATGCGCCTGCCGATATTAAGCAATGTGCTCAAAAAAACGAGCGGGCGGCTCAAATGGTATCTGCTCGAAGTGATCCCGCTTTTCCTGCTCGGCACCTTCATCATGTTCGTGCTCGACCGCATGGGCGCGCTGCCGTGGATCATCGAAGCCGGCAAGCCGCTGGTCACAGGCTGGCTCGGCCTGCCGCCGGAAGCCAGCGCCGCCTTCGTGATGGGATTCCTGCGCCGCGACTTCGGCGCGACGGGACTGTTCGCCATCGGCAGCCAGTTGGACATGATCCAGACCGTCGTCGGAATGGTCACAATCACCCTCTTCGTACCCTGCATCGCCAGCGTGATGATTATCGTCAAGGAGCGAGGCATGCGCACCGCCACCCTGATGCTAGCGATTATTATGCCCACAGCGTTTTTTGTCGGCGGCCTGCTCAATCACTTCCTGCGCCTTTTCCCACACATTTTCTCCTGAGTCCACCATGACCGCTTCTACCGAACGCATCCGCCTTACCGGCACACCGATCGGCCACAATGTCCATCTGGCCGAATTGGGCGAAGAAATCGACCCGCTGCAACGAGAGCAACTGCATGCCTACGGGTTGTCCGCGCAGCAAACCATCACCGTACTGCAACAGCGCCCCATGACGGTGGTGATGTGCGACCACATGGAACTGGCCCTGGAGCATGCCGTGGCCCAACATATCTGGGTCGAAGGAAAATAAACGGCGGCAATGCGGCACGCCAGCGCCAGGCAGCTACGCCGAATAAACAGTTGACGTGCCACGGCACCGGACAAATTGAAAGCTCGTGACAATCAGTGGCAATGGGCAAAAAGCCTGTTGCATTCCACGCTGCACGACTATAGAATGATGCGTTTCGTTGCACTATTTCTCCGGGGTTATCATGGCCAACTCGGCACAAGCTCGCAAACGCGCACGCCAAGCAGTAAAGGCTCGCGCCCACAATGCCAGTCTTCGTTCGCGCCTGCGCACGGCAATCAAGACAGTGCGCAAGGCCATCGCCGATGGCGACAAAACGGCGGCGCAAACCATATTCCGCACTTCGACCAGCGTCATCGACAGCATCGCCGACAAAAAGATCATCCACAAAAACAAGGCGGCGCGGCACAAGAGCCGCTTGTCGGCGGCAATCAAGGCGATGGCCTGAACGCGCGGCTTCCGATTCGTCTGTCAGCTCGTCTGGCAGCACTGCAAAAGACGGCTTCTCGAAGCCGTCTTTTTTTGACCCACTGACGACGGCCACGCTAAAAAAACGGGCCAGGAAAACTGCCGGACAAGCTAAGCAGAGACCTGCGGTCAGACTTGGTCGTCGTCGATAGGCTCGACCTGGAGATTGTTGTTGCGCGCAAAGTCGACGACGAACTGATAGGCTAGCGGATTGGCCCGGTGCAGACGCGCATCGACGATGACGGTTTTCAGCCCGGTGAGACTGCATCCGGGCCGCACGAACTGCGAATACTTAACCCGGTTGTCATTACCCAGAGTCGCCATGATCCCGCACAGGCGATCCGCCCAGTC
>JAIRWW010000080.1 GCA_031268685.1 Azoarcus sp. | reverse complement strand
GCAGCCGTACTGCTCAACAACAAGCTTGAGCCGATCGGCACGCGTATCTTCGGGCCGGTGACGCGCGAACTGCGTTCCGAGCGGTTCATGAAGATCGTGTCGCTCGCGCCGGAAGTGCTTTGAGGGGTTCGGGGAATGAACAAAATCCGCAAGGGTGATGAAGTCGTGGTGCTCGCCGGCAAGGATCGCGGGCGTCGCGGGGTGGTGGTGCGCCGCGTCGATGACGAGCGCGTGTTGGTCGAGGGTGTCAACCTGGTGAAGAAGCATGTGCGCCCGAACCCGCTCAAGGGTGAAGTAGGCGGCATCGTCGAAAAGGAACTGCCGATTCACATCTCGAACGTCGCGCTGTTCAACCCGGCATCGCAGAAAGGCGAGCGCGTCGGGGTAAGAACACTCGAAGATGGTCGCAAGGTGCGCTTCTTCAAGTCGAACGGCGAACTGGTGGACGCGTAAGGAGTGGCAATGGCTCGCTTGCAACAGTTTTACAAGGACACGGTTGTTCCCGGCCTGCTGGAGCAGTTCGGTTACAAATCCGTCATGGAAGTGCCGCGCATTACCAAAATCACCCTGAATATGGGCGTGGGCGAGGCGGTCGGCGACAAGAAGGTGCTCGAATTCGCGGTCGGCGACATGACGAAAATCGCAGGCCAGAAGCCTGTGGTCACCAAGGCGAAGAAGTCGATCGCGGGTTTCAAGATCCGCGACGGTTATCCCATCGGCTGCATGGTGACGCTGCGCGGCCCGAGGATGTTTGAATTCCTCGACCGCTTGGTGACTGTGGCGCTGCCGCGTGTGCGCGACTTCCGTGGAATCGCTTCCAAGGGGTTCGACGGGCGCGGCAATTACAACCTCGGGGTGAAAGAACAAATCATTTTCCCCGAGATCGAGTACGACAAGATCGACGTGCTGCGCGGGATGAACATCAGCATCACGACGACGGCCAAGACCGATCAGGAAGCCAGGGCGCTTTTGGGTGCGTTCAGGTTCCCGTTCAAGAATTGAGGGTGATATGGCGAAACTGGCTCTGATCAACCGCGAAGACAAACGCCGCAAGCTGGTGGCGAAATTCGCTGCCAAGCGCGCCGCGCTTGTCGCGCAGATCAAGGATATGAAGCTGTCCGACGAAGATCGCATGGCGGCGCGTCTGGCGCTGCAACAACTGCCGCGCAACGCGAGTCCCGTCCGTTCGCGCAACCGTTGCAGCCTGACCGGGCGTCCGCGCGGTGTGTTCCGCAAGTTCGGCTTGTGCCGCAACAAACTGCGTGAAATCGCATTCCGCGGCGAGGTGCCCGGCATGACCAAGGCGAGTTGGTAAGGAGAGTAATGAGATGAGTATGTCCGATCCTATCGCCGACATGCTGACGCGCATCCGCAATGGCCAGCAGGCCCGGAAAGCTAATGTGTGCATGCCTTCGTCGAAGCTTAAAGTGGCGATCGCCAGGGTATTGAAGGACGAAGGTTATATTGACGATTACGTCGTCCGCGAGGCGGCGGGCAACAAGGCCGAACTTGATGTCACCCTCAAGTATTACGCCGGACGGCCTGTGATCGAGCGCATCGAGCGCATCAGCCGCCCCGGTCTGCGTGTTTACAAGGGCAGCGACGATTTGCCGAAGGTCATGAACGGCTTGGGTGTTGCCATAGTGTCGACCCCGCAGGGCGTGATGACCGACCGTGCCGCGCGCGCCAGCCGCGTCGGCGGCGAAGTCATTTGCCTGGTGGCCTGAGGAGGATTCCATGTCTCGTGTAGCAAAGAATCCCGTGGCTATTCCAGGGGGCGTCGAAGTGAAAATCTCCGGAGCCGATCTGTCGGTCAAGGGGCCGCTGGGCGTCGCAAGCCATGCGGTCAACCAGGCGGTGACGGTCGAGCGCGAAGGGGATGTATTGCTGTTCAAGGCGCGCGAAGGCGCTGCCAATGCCAATGCGCTCTCCGGTACCACGCGCGCGCTGGTCAACAACATGGTCATCGGGGTGAGCAAGGGCTTCGAGAAAAAGCTCACTCTCGTCGGAGTCGGCTATCGCGCCCAGGTTCAGGGCGACAAGCTCAATCTCAGCCTCGGTTTTTCGCATCCGGTCGTGTACCAGTTGCCTGAGGGCGTGAAGGCCGAGACGCCTACGCAGACCGAGATCGTACTCAAGGGGATCGACAAGCAGCAGGTCGGTCAGGTTGCAGCCGAGGTGCGGGCTTTCCGCGCTCCCGAGCCTTACAAGGGCAAGGGCGTCCGTTATGCGGACGAAGTGGTTGCGATCAAGGAAACCAAGAAGAAGTAAGGCGGCTCGTCCATGAACAAAAAAGAATCTCGTCTTCGCCGTGCGCGTAAAACCCGCGCCAAGCTCGCGGAGCTGAAAGCGGTGCGTCTCGCCGTGTTCCGGTCCAACAGCCATATTTATGCACAGATCATCTCCGGTTGTGGCGCTAAAGTGTTGGCGGCTGCTTCCACCGTCGAGGCCGTAGTGCGCACCCAGGTGCCCAATGGCGGCAACAAGGCCGCAGCGGCCTTGGTCGGCAAACTGATCGCCGAGCGCGCGAAAGCCGCCGGGATCGAGACGGTGGCGTTTGATCGCGCCGGTTTTCTCTATCATGGCCGCGTCAAGACACTGGCCGAAGCCGCCCGTGAGGGCGGTCTGAAGTTTTAAGCGAGGTTTTCAATGGCCAAGCAGCAGAACCAGCGCAAGCAAGCCTCTGATGAGCGCGATGACGGCTTGCGCGAAAAGATGGTTTCAATCAATCGCGTAACCAAGGTCGTCAAGGGCGGCCGGATTCTCGGTTTCGCGGCGCTTACAGTTGTCGGCGACGGCGACGGCGGCATAGGAATGGGCAAGGGCAAGTCCCGCGAAGTGCCGGTAGCGGTGCAGAAAGCGATGGACGAAGCTCGCCGCAAGATGAAGAAGGTGTCGCTCAAGAGCGGTACCCTGTACCATTCCGTGATCGGCAAGCACGGCGCGGCCTCGGTGCTGATGCAGCCCGCGCCTGCCGGTACGGGCATCATCGCGGGCGGCCCGATGCGAGCGGTATTCGAAGTCATGGGCGTGACCGATATCATCTGCAAGTGCATCGGCTCCACCAATCCATATAACGTCGTGCGCGCCACGCTCAACGGCCTTCTGGCGGGAAACACTCCGGCGGAGATCGCGGCCAAACGCGGCAAGACCGTAGAAGAGATCCTGGGGTAAGCGATGTCCGACAAAAAGATCAAGGTCACACTGGTCAAGAGCGTGATCGGAACCAAGCAATCTCATCGCGCCACTGTGCGCGGTCTGGGGCTTCGCCGTCTCAATCACAGCGTCGAACTGGCCGATACGCCGGAAGTGCGCGGCATGATCAACAAGGTATCTTACCTGCTCAAGCAAGAGGGGCAATGACATGCGCCTGAATACCATCAAACCGGGCGCTGGCTCGAAATTCGCCGCCAAGCGCGTCGGACGTGGCATCGGCTGCGGTCTGGGCAAAACCTGCGGTCGCGGCCACAAGGGCCAGAAGTCCCGTGCGGGCGGCTTTCACAAGGTCGGTTTCGAGGGAGGGCAGATGCCCTTGCAGCGTCGGCTGCCGAAACGCGGCTTCGTGTCGCTGACCAGAGACCGTAAGGTTGAAGTGCGTCTGTCCGAACTCGCAGCCCTGCCGGTGGAAGAAATCGATCTTCTGGCGCTGATGCAGGCGGGCGTCGTACCGGCCAATACGCTATCGGCCAAGGTCATTCTATCGGGCGAGATCGGCAAGAAGGTCGTCCTGCGCGGCCTTGGCGTCACCAAGGGTGCGCGTGCGGCCATCGAGGCTGCGGGCGGCTCGGTCGTAACCGAGTAACGGCCTCCGGATAGGCAAGGACAAGAACGTGGCCAAGTCTGCTTCTCCCGTGGGAAGCGCCGGAAAGTTCGGCGATCTTAAACGGCGTCTGCTGTTCCTGATCGGTGCGCTCATCGTCTATCGATTCGGCGCGCATCTGCCGATACCGGGAATCAACCAGGACGTCCTGAGAACGATATTCGAGAGGAGCGAGGGCGGCCTCCTCGGCATGTTCAATCTGTTTTCGGGTGGCGCCCTGTCGCGCCTGTCGATTTTCACCCTTGGGATCATGCCGTACATTTCGGCCTCGATCATCATGCAGTTGCTGGCCGTGGCTGTACCGCAACTCGAAGCGATCAAGAAAGAAGGCGAGGCGGGACGGCGCAAGATTACGCAATACACACGCTATGGCACCGTCGTGCTGGCCTTTGCCCAGGCTTTGGGCATCGCCATCGGCATGGAAGGGCAGGCCGAGGGCAGTCAGGCGCTGGTCTACGATCCGGGCCTGGTTTTCCGCATAGTCACCGTATCTACATTGGTGACTGGCACGCTCTTCCTGATGTGGCTCGGCGAGCAGATAACCGAGCGTGGCGTCGGCAACGGTATATCGATTATCATTTTTGCCGGTATCGTGGCCGGTCTACCGGGGGCTCTCGGCGATATTTCGCAGATCGTGCGCGAGGGCCACGAGTTTATCGCCTTGTTCATCTTCGCCCTGGTTGTGCTGGTGACAGCTTTTGTCGTCTTCGTCGAGCGCGCCCAGCGCAAGATTCTCGTGAATTACGCCAAACGGCAGGTCGGCAACCGCGTCTATGGCGGGCAAAGTTCGCACTTGCCGCTCAAGCTCAACATGTCGGGTGTCATCCCGCCCATCTTTGCATCGAGCATTATTTTGTTTCCCGCAACTGCGGCGCAATGGGTCGGTTCCTCGGATAACATGTCTTGGTTGCGCGATATCGCGGCTGCGCTGTCGCCGGGGCAGCCTATCTACACCATCCTGTACGCCCTGGCGATCATCTTTTTCTGCTTTTTCTACACGGCGCTCGTCTTCAATCCGCGCGACACGGCGGATAACCTGAAGAAAAGCGGTGCCTTCGTGCCTGGTTTCAGGCCGGGCGAACAAACAGCGCGTTATATCGACAAGGTTCTGATGCGTCTGACGCTGGTCGGAGCCACGTATATCACCCTGGTTTGCCTGCTGCCCGAATTCCTGCGGATGAAATGGAACGTATCGTTTTACTTCGGCGGCACCTCGCTACTGATCGTGGTGGTGGTGGCGCTGGATTTCAAAGACCAAGTGCAGAACTACGTGTTCTCGCACCAGTACGAAAGCCTGCTGAAGAAGGCGAATTTCAAGGGGGCGGGTCTCCCGGTCAGGTAACGATGGCTAAGGAAGACGTAATCGAGATGCAAGGGGAAGTCACTGAAAACCTTCCCAACGCAACCTTTAGGGTCAAGCTCGAAAACGGCCACATGGTGCTGGGGCATATCTCGGGCAAGATGCGTATGCATTACATCCGTATCCTGCCCGGCGATAGGGTGACTGTTCAACTCACGCCTTACGACCTTACGAAAGGCCGGATCGTGTTCCGGACCAAATAGCGCAGAATCAGGAAACAGAGGAGCAAATCATGAGAGTGCAGGCTTCCGTCAAGCGGCTGTGCCGCCACTGCAAGATCATTCGCCGCAAGGGCGTAGTCAGGGTCATTTGCAGCGACCCGCGCCACAAACAGCGCCAAGGTTGATTTCAACGCCTTCGCAGTATTAAAATCTAACGTTTCGCATTCGAGGAAGAACGAATGGCCCGTATTGCCGGGGTGAACATTCCCAACCACAAGCACGCCGAGATCGCGCTTACCGCCATCTATGGGGTAGGTCGTCCGCGCGCCCAGAAGATTTGCGACGCCGCAGGCGTTGCGCGCTCGGCCAAGATCAAAGATCTCACCGAGTCCGACATGGAACGCCTGCGCGAGGAAGTGAGCCGTTTCGTGATCGAAGGCGACCTGCGCCGCGAAGTAACAATGAACATCAAGCGCCTGATGGATCTGGGATGCTACCGTGGCGTGCGTCATCGTCGCGGCTTGCCGGTTCGCGGGCAGCGTACCCGTACAAATGCCCGTACCCGCAAAGGACCGAGCAAAGCGGTTGCCGGCAAGAAGTAACAGGAAACGATAATGGCCAAGACTGCAACCAAGGTTCGCAAAAAGATCAAAAAGAACGTCGCGGAAGGCATCGCGCACGTTCATGCCAGTTTCAACAACACCATCATCACCATCACCGACCGCCAGGGCAACGCTCTGTCGTGGGCGACTTCCGGTGGCGCCGGCTTCAAGGGTTCGCGTAAAAGCACCCCGTTCGCCGCTCAGGTTGCGGCGGAAGCGGCTGGCAAGGTGGCGCAGGAATGCGGCATCAAAAATCTCGAAGTACGCGTGAAAGGGCCGGGACCGGGCCGCGAATCCGCGATCCGGGCGCTCAATGCGCTGGGGATTCGCATCGCCAGCATCACCGACATCACGCCCATTCCGCATAATGGCTGCCGTCCGCCGAAGAAGCGGCGCATCTGACAAGGAGTTAACGTGGCTCGTAATCTCGACCCCAAGTGCCGCCAGTGCCGCCGTGAAGGCGAAAAGATGTTTCTAAAGGCGGAAAGGTGTTTTACCGACAAATGTGCGATTGAACATCGCACCTATGCGCCCGGCCAGCATGGCCAGCGTTCTGGCCAGCGCCTGTCAGGCTATGGCGAGCAACTGCGCGAAAAGCAAAAAATCCGCCGTCTCTACGGCGTGCTTGAACGCCAGTTCCGCCGTGTTTATGCCGAAGCCGCCCGCCGGCGCGGTCAGACTGGCGAAAACCTGTTGCAACTGCTTGAAGGGCGGCTGGATTCCGTTGCCTATCGCATGGGTTTCGGCGCTTCGCGCGCCGAGGCGCGCCAAGTCGTTCGACATAACGGCGTGCTGGTGAATGGCAAGCGCGTGAACATCCCGTCCTACCTCGTGCGTCCAGGCGACATCATCGAGCTTGTCGAGCATGTTCGCGGCACGCTGCGTGTGAAAGCCGCGCTCGAAGCTAACGAGTCGCGCGGTTTTCCGGCTTGGATCGAAGTCGACGCCAAGGCTGGCAAAGGCACATTCAAGGCTTATCCGGCGCGCGACGATCTGCCGCCCACGATCAACGAAGGTCTGGTCGTGGAACTGTACTCCCGCTGATGCGGGAGGCGAGTTTCTGGTTTCGGGGAAATGTCGATGCAAAGCAATGAATTGTTGAAACCGCGCATCATTGATGTCCAAAGTGTCACACGCGCCCAGGCTCGTGTGACGATGGAGCCATTCGAGCGGGGTTTTGGCCATACTCTTGGGAATGCGCTGCGCCGCATCCTCCTGTCGTCGCTGCCGGGGCATGCCGCCACCGAAGTCACGATTGAAGGCGTGCTGCACGAGTATTCGACGCTGGACGGCATGCGCGAGGACATTGTCGATCTGCTGCTCAACCTGAAGGGCGTCGTGTTCAAGCTCCACAGCCGCGGAGAAGTGACCCTGCGTCTGGCCAAAAGCGGGGAAGGCACGGTGACTGCCGCCGATATCGAAACCGATCATGGCGTCGACATCATAAATCCCGAGCACGTAATCGCACATCTGGCGCCGGGCGGCAAGCTCGACATGCAGATCAAGATCGAAGAAGGCCGTGGCTACGTACCGGGCAATACCCGTCCGGTCAGCACCGAGAGCAAATCTATCGGGCACATCTTGCTTGATGCTTCGTTTAGCCCGGTGCGTCGTGTCAGTTATCAGGTGGAGAGCGCGCGTGTCGAACAACGCACCGACCTCGACCGGCTGGTGATCGACATCGAGACCAATGGCGCGGTCGATCCAGAAGAAGCGATCCGCTACGCCGCCAAGGTGTTGATGGACCAATTGGCGGTATTCGCCGATTTGCAGGACACCCGCGTCGATGCGCCGATCAAGAGCGACATCGTCGTAGACCCGGTGCTGCTGCGCCCGGTCGACGATCTCGAACTTACTGTGCGTTCGGCCAACTGTTTGAAGGCCGAAAACATCTACTACATTGGCGACCTGATTCAGCGCACCGAAACCGAACTGCTGAAAACGCCAAACCTGGGGCGCAAGTCGCTCAACGAAATCAAGGAAGTGTTGGCATCACGCGGGCTGACGCTTGGAATGAAATTGGAAAACTGGCCGCCGGCCGGGCTGGACAAGCTCGGTTGATTGCCGACGGACAAAAGAGGATTTAACAATGCGTCACCGCAATGGCCTTCGCAAGCTGAACCGGACCAGCAGTCATCGTCAGGCCATGTTTCGCAACATGGCCAACTCGCTGCTGCGCCATGAACTCATCCAGACGACCCTGCCCAAGGCGAAAGAATTGCGCCGAGTGGTTGAGCCGTTGATCACCCTTGGCAAGAAGCCGAATCTCTCCAATCGTCGCTTGGCCTTCAACCGCTTGCGCGACCGTGAGATGGTGGTCAAGATTTTCGACGAACTCGGTGCGCGCTACGCCAATCGCAATGGCGGCTATCTGCGCATTCTCAAATGTGGCTTCCGTGTTGGCGACAACGCGCCGCTGGCGCTCGTCGAACTACTGGATCGCCCGGAAGGTGGCGAAGTCGCTACCGCGCCAAAAGCCGACGCCGAGGTTTCAGCCGCAGCGTAAAGAGAAAGATTGGTAGAAGCCGCTTTCCCTACACTCACAAGGTGTAGAAGTCTCGATCCGATTCGATAGTTCTCCGTTTTGCTCCAGCGCAGGCAGGTTCTGCTGGGCAGGCTTGGATGCCCCGGATCAAGCCTGGGGCTTCTACATCCAACATGAACGACCTTTTGCCGCTCGACCGCGTCCGTGTCGTGCTCGTCCGTACCAGCCATCCCGGCAACATCGGCGCGGCGGCTCGGGCGATGAAAACCATGGGTCTTGGGCGGCTGTGGCTGGTTTCGCCTGCTTCGTTTCCCGATCCCGTAGCTGAAGCGAGGGCGTCTGGTGCGGGCGACGTGCTTGCCGCGGCAAAAGTAGTTAATACATTACCAGAAGCACTTGCAGGCACTGTATTCGCGGCGGCGCTTACTGCGCGGCGGCGCGACTTGTCCTTGCCACGCCTCGGGCCGCGCGCCGCTGCTGCCGAACTCATCGAATGGAGCGCACGCGGCGA
>JAIRWW010000198.1 GCA_031268685.1 Azoarcus sp. | reverse complement strand
TGGTGGTGGCCAAGGCGGACAAGGTGTCGTTGGAGTACAAAGGCAAGCCGGTCGATTTGATGCCGCATGTCGCAAACGATGGGATTGCCCGCCTGACTTTGCAATGACGGAGCAGTTTTTAGTGTCTGCATCGCCGTTTCCGCGGCGGCATGCCCGCCTCGTGCGTATCGGTCATGTGGCGCTGGGTTCAGATGCGCCGGTGGTGGTGCAATCAATGACAAATACCGATACCGCCGATGTCGTCGCCACTGTGGCGCAGACGGCGGAACTGGCGCGCGCCGGTTCCGAACTGGTGCGGATCACTGTCAATAACGAAGACGCGGCGCAGGCCGTGCCGCACATCCGCGAGCGCCTTGCCGCGCAGGGCGTCGATGTGCCGCTGGTGGGCGATTTTCACTATAACGGTCATGCCCTGCTGGGCAAATACCCGGCATGTGCCGAGGCGCTCGCCAAGCTGCGTATCAATCCGGGCAATGTCGGTGCGGGCGCGCGGCGCGATACGCGATTCGCCGACATCATCGAATTAGCCTGTAAGCATGGCAAACCTGTGCGCATCGGAGTGAACTGGGGCAGTCTCGACCCATCGGTGCTCGCCCGCGTGATGGACGAAAACGCTTCCCGCAGCGCGCCGCTGTCCGCCGGGGCGGTGATGCGCGAGGCGCTGATCGTGTCGGCGCTGGAGTCGGCGGCGCAGGCGGAAAGTATCGGGCTGGCTGCCGATTGCATCGTCCTTTCGGCCAAAGTATCCAGTGTCCAGGACTTGATCGCGGTTTATCGCGAGCTTGCCCGGCGTTGCGAATATCCGCTGCATCTGGGACTCACCGAAGCCGGCATGGGCAGCAAGGGGATCGTCGCCTCGACCGCGGCGCTGGCGGTGTTGCTGGAAGAAGGCATTGGCGACACGATCCGCGTTTCGCTGACGCCCGAACCGGGCGGCAGCCGCGCGCAGGAAGTCGTCGTGGCGCAGGAAATTTTGCAGACCATGGGGCTGCGGGCCTTTGTGCCGATGGTGACGGCCTGCCCCGGCTGTGGCCGGACTGGCAGCACTTTCTTCCAGGAATTGGCCGCGCGCATCCAGCGCCATGTGCGTGAGCGCATGCCGCAGTGGCGTGAGCGGTACGACGGTGTCGAGAACATGACGTTGGCAGTCATGGGGTGTGTGGTCAATGGCCCTGGCGAGAGCCGCCATGCCAATATAGGCATCTCTTTGCCCGGTACGGGCGAGATGCAGGCTGCGCCGGTCTTTGTCGATGGACGAAAAACGGTTACTCTGCGCGGCGACGACATCGCCGACGAGTTCGCAGCCATAGTCGACGAGTACGTCACTAGCCATTACGCGCGCAAATACGCATAAAGCCAACTGGGAACAATGAAACAATGACGCAAACTTTGCAGGCCGTGCGCGGGATGAACGACATCTTGCCCGACGATGCCGAAATCTGGGAGAACTTCGAGGACATCGTCCGCGATTGCCTGAGAGGCTACGGTTATCGGCCCATTCGCCTTCCTGTCGTGGAGCCGACGCCGCTTTTCCAGCGTGCCATCGGTGAAGTCACCGACATCGTCGAAAAAGAAATGTATTCGTTCGTGGATGCCTTGAACGGCGAGAAACTGACCCTGCGTCCGGAAGGCACCGCAGGTTGTGTGCGCGCGGCGATCCAGCACGGCCTGACGGCTGCCGCTGGGGGAGGGCAGCGTCTTTGGTACCAAGGGCCGATGTTTCGCCACGAGCGCCCGCAAAAAGGGCGCTATCGCCAGTTTCATCAGGTCGGTGTCGAGGCGCTGGGTTTTGATAGTCCCGATATTGATGCGGAACTCATCGCCATGGGCGCGCGCCTTTGGGGGCAACTGGGGCTTACCGATGTGCGGCTCGAACTAAATTCCCTGGGTTCAGCGGAGGAGCGCGCCAGCCACCGTGCGGCGCTGATCGCTTATCTTGAAGAACACCGGGACGCGCTCGACGAGGACGGGCTGCGGCGCTTGCATTCCAATCCGCTGCGCATCCTCGACACCAAGAATCCGGCCTTGCAGGAAATCGTCGAAGCCGCGCCCAAGCTGCTCGACCATCTTGGCGACGCATCGCGCGCGCACTTCGAGGCAGTGCAGGCGATGCTGCAAGATGCCGGAATCGCTTATAACGTCAATCATCGCCTCGTGCGCGGTCTCGACTATTACAATCGCACCGTTTTCGAGTGGGTAACGGATCGCCTCGGCGCACAAGGAACGGTTTGCGCGGGTGGGCGTTATGACACGCTGGTGGAGCAGCTCGGAGGCAAGCCCACGCCGGCGGCAGGTTTCGCCATGGGGGTGGAACGGCTGCTTTCGTTGTGGCTGGAAGGCGGCGAGGCCGAGTGCGCCATTGCGCGGCCCGCGCCAGACGTTTATGTAGTGCATCATGGCGAACTGGCGCAGCGGCTGGCTTTTCGTGCTGCAGAAGCTTTGCGCGACGTTGGACTGAGTATTTTGTTGCATTGCGGCAAGGAAGGAAGCTTCAAGTCGCAGATGAGAAAAGCCGATGGCAGTGGCGCTCAGCTTGCGCTGGTGATCGGCGACGATGAGGCAGCATCCATGGATGTCGGCATCAAGCCTTTGCGCGGCGGCGGCGCGCAAAGGCGCGTGCCGTTTGCCGTGCTGGCGGAAGAAGTATTGGATGCCTTGCACGGCAGCGTAGAAGATCACGCAAGAGCCGAACCGGAAGAAGCCGGACAGGACGCGGGAGCGAAAGATGGCAGTGTATGACCTTGAAGAGCAGGAACAGATCGCCCAGATCAAGGCCTGGTGGGAACAATATGGCAATCGGACCGTGGCCGTGTTGTTGGTGGTGGCCATCGGCTTTGCCGCATGGACTGGGCTGCGCCGGTATCGGGATGGCAATGCCGCCGAAGCCGGAGTTTTGTATGCCGAATTGCAGCAGGCGGCGGATGTCGCCGATGCGCAGCGGTCGCGCGAGCTTGCGGGCAGGCTGATCGACAAGTACGACGGCACGGTTCAGGCGCAACTGGGAGCCTTGCTGTCGGCCAAGGTGCAATTCCAGAAAAACGAACTCGACAATGCGTCTTCCCAACTCGAATGGGCGGCCAGCAAAGGCAAGGATCCCGAGTTGCGCGAGTTGGCGCGTTTGAGACTGGCGACCGTGCTGTTGCAGAAAGCTGATTTCGACGGGGCGCTCTCCCGCCTGCAACCGGCGCCGGAAGGCGTCTGGCGCGCCCGCTTTGAAGATTTGCGCGGTGACGTGCTCGCCGCGCAGGGCAAGCTCGGCGATGCGCGGGCCGCATGGCGGGCTGCACTGGATGCGTTCGACGGCACCGATCCCTTGAGGGAATCGGTTCGCGCCAAACTTGAATCGTCGGAGGGGTAAACGATGAACCGCTTTTTGTCGCGCCTGCTTTATCCGGTTGCGGTTCTGGCCTTGCTCGCTGCCGGGTGTTCTTCCACGCCGGGACCGGCCGATCTGGTCGATTTCACGCCGTCCATCGAACTGCACAAAGTCTGGAAAGTATCGGTCGGCGACGCGGATGATTATGTGTTCCAGCCCGCGGCGGTCGATGACAGCGTCTATGCCGCGGATGCAGGCGGCAGAGTCGTTCGCATCGAAAATGGCAAGAAAAAATGGGAAGTAAAGACTCGCGGCAGGCTCTCCGCCGGAGTGGGCGCCGACGGCGATCTGGTCATTGTAGTGAGCGAGGCGGGCCAGGCGATTGCCCTCGATGCGGGAACCGGCGCCGAACGCTGGCGGGCGAATGTGGGCGCCGAAGTACTGGCGCCTCCTGCCATCGGTGGCGGCGTCGTAATTCTGCGGGCTTCCGATCACAAGCTGATCGGGCTTGAAGCCAGGGATGGGCGGCAACGCTGGCTCTACCAGCGCAACATGCCGCCGCTGGCGCTGCGCAGCCATGCCAGTGTGCTCATCGTGGATGATATCGCGCTGGTCGGCTTCCCCGGCGGCAAGGTGGTCGCGGTGAGCCTGGAAAACGGCGGCGATTTGTGGGAACTCAACGTATCCAGGCCGCGCGGCGCAACCGAACTCGAACGTGTGGCCGATGTGGCAGGCACGCCCGTGGTCAGCCGCAACGAAGTCTGCGCGGTGACTTACCAGGGGCGTGTGGCGTGCTTCAACGCCGGTAACGGCAACGCCATCTGGGCGCGCGATTTTTCCTCGCACGTCGGCATGGATCGGGATGCCCGCTTTGCCGTACTCGTCGATGAACGCGATTCCGTCCAGGCCCTGGATATCTATAGCGGCGTCACGGCATGGCGGCAGGACGCGATGCCGCGCCGACAATTGACCCGGCCCTTGATTTTCGACGATTACGTGCTGGTTGGCGATGGCGAAGGCTATGTACATATGCTCTCGCGCGAGGACGGTTCTTTTGCCGCGCGCGCGCGCGCTGACAGCAGCGCCATTGCCGCTGAACCTCGCCTGTTCGGGAACGGCTTCGTTGTGCAGACGCTCGATGGCGACATAGTGGCCTATGAAGTGCGGCGTTGAACCCGGACGCCGTGCCGTGATCCAGCCATGAAGCCTACGATCGTCCTGGTTGGCCGTCCCAACGTCGGCAAGTCGACCCTGTTCAACCGCCTGACCCGCAGCCGCGATGCACTGGTCGCGGATCAGCCCGGCCTGACGCGCGACCGCCACTATGGCGTTGGTCGCGCCGGGGGCGGCGGCTATCTGGTGGTTGATACCGCCGGTTTCGACCCCGTTGCGCGGGACGGCATCATGCATGAGATGGCGCGTCAGGCCGAGCAGGCGATTGCCGAGGCCGATGCGCTGTTTTTTCTCGTCGATGGCCGCGCGGGCCTCACGCCGCATGACGAACAGATCGCCGGGCGTCTGCGTCGGGCTGCATGCCCCGTCTACCTCGTCGTCAATAAGGCCGAAGGGCTTGATCGGGCGCTGGTGTCCGCCGATTTTCATGCACTGGGGCTTGGCGAACCATTTCCGATATCGTCTGCGCATGGCGAAGGCGTGCGCGAGCTGGTCGATGCGACGATGGCGCCGTTCGCCACGGCGGACGACAGCGGCGGCGGCGACGATGACGAAAACACTGGCCGTGTGCCCAGGGTCGCCATCGTGGGCCGCCCCAATGTCGGCAAATCGACCCTGGTCAACGCCTTGTTGGGCGAGGAGCGGGTAATCGCGTTCGATTCGCCTGGAACGACCCGCGATGCTATCGAGATTCCGTTCGAGCGCGGCGGGCGCGACTACATACTGATAGACACCGCCGGTTTGCGCCGCCGCGGTAAGGTTTTCGAGACTGTCGAAAAATTTTCCGTCGTGAAAACCTTGCAGGCAATCGAAAAGGCCAACGTTGTGGTGCTTGTGCTCGATGCCGCGCAGGATATTTCCGATCAGGATGCGCGTATCGCCGGTTTCGTGCTCGAAACCGGGCGGGCGCTGGTGCTGGCGATCAATAAATGGGACGCGGCCGACCGCTATCGGCGCGAACGGCTCAAAGAAGACGTGGCGCGCAAGCTTGGCTTTTTATCGTTCGCCCGTATGCACCACATCTCCGCGCTCAAGGCCGATGGCATCGGCGCCTTGCTGAAATCAGTGAATGAAGCCTATGCCGCGGCTATGGCAAAGCTCTCGACGCCGAGGCTTACCCGCGCGTTGCAAACAATATTGGCCCGGCAGGCGCCGCCGCGCGCGGGCGCTGTGCGCCCGAAACTGCGCTATGCGCACCAGGGCGGCATGAATCCGCCTACTATAGTGATCCATGGCACTGCGCTCGAAAGTATACCGGATACCTACATGCGCTATCTGGAACATTCGTTCATGGAAACATTTGAATTACAGGGCACGCCTTTGCGTATTCAGTTGCGTACCGCACACAACCCATATGCGGATAAATCATAGTTTTTGATTTTCGTCAGTATACTGATGCGGCAATTTCATTGCATACTCGCAAGCGGCGGCAAGAGGCAATACAATGTGCCCCCCGTTTTTATAACCACAAAAGAATCGAGGTTACACAATGAGCAACAACAAGGGCCAGCTTTTACAAGACCCCTTCCTGAACACGCTGCGGCGCGAGCATGTTCCGGTTTCTATCTATCTGGTCAATGGCATCAAATTACAAGGGCAAATCGAGTCCTTTGACCAATACGTGGTGCTGTTGAAAAACACCGTGACTCAGATGGTGTACAAACACGCGATTTCGACCGTCGTGCCGGGCCGCGCCGTCACCATCCAGCAGCAGGACAGCGAGGGGAGCGGTAGCTGAACATCCTGCGAGATTTTCCCCCGCATGTTTGAGCGACCGGCCAGCGGCGAGCGGGCCGTCGTCGTTCAACTGGACCTCGGGCAGGGCGCTGTCGGGGAGCGGCTGGCGGAGTTGAAGCTGCTGGCATCGAGCGCTGGCGCGACAGTCGAAGGCGTAGTGCAAGGCCGCCGCTCAACGCCCGATCCGGCTTTTTTCGCCGGACGGGGCAAAGTCGAAGAAATTGCCGAAGCCCTGCGCGCCAGCGATGCCGATCTGGTGATCTTCAATCACAGTCTGTCGCCGGCGCAGCAGCGCAATCTGGAAAAAAAACTCGAATGCCGGGTCGTCGACCGCAGCGCCCTGATCCTGGATATCTTCGCCCAGCGCGCCAGGAGCCATGAAGGCAAGTTGCAGGTGGAACTGGCGCAATTGAGTCATTTGTCCACGCGCCTAGTGAGGGGATGGACGCACCTGGAACGGCAAAAAGGCGGCATCGGTCTGCGCGGTCCCGGCGAAACCCAACTCGAAACCGACCGTCGCCTGCTTGGCGACCGGGTCAAGCTGCTCAAGTTGCGGCTGGCCAGGCTCGAAAAGCAGCGCCGCACCCGGCGGCGCGCGCGCGACCGGCGCGACGTGCTTTCAGTGTCGTTGGTCGGCTATACCAACGCGGGCAAATCGACGCTGTTCAATGCGCTCACCAAGGCGGATTCCTACGCCGCCGACCAACTTTTTGCCACACTGGACACGACATCCAGGCGCTTGTTCGTCGGTAGCGGAAACATCGTGATTTCGGATACGGTCGGTTTCATCCGCGACCTGCCGCATGCTCTGGTGGCTGCTTTTCATGCCACACTCGAAGAAACCGCGCATTCCGATCTGCTGTTGCACGTCGTTGATTCGGCGAGCGAAGACAGGGAGGCGCAGATTGCCGCTGTCGATGCGGTGCTTGGCGAAATCGGAGCTGCCGGCGTGCCGCAAATACAGGTATGGAACAAGATCGATCTCACGCATGCCGATGCCGCGATGCTGCGAGGCGATTGTGCTAGAATCAAGCGCGTTTTTTTGAGCGCCCGCACGGGCGACGGACTCGGCCTGTTGCGTGCCGCGCTCGACGAAGCTGCGCAAGCGGCTTCTGCGCGGGAAATCGCACTGACGGCTCCCGCGCCAGATGGCGCCGGGGCTTGCATGACCGATTCCGGTTCTTGTGCGGCCAACCCCGGCCCTCCCGTGTTTGCGGAAGCCACCTTTCCTTGCGATAAATGAACACAGGCATTCTCATGTCACTCAATGATCCGCACTGGGGCAACCGTGACGGCAACAAAGAGCGCGGCGGCAAACGCGGAGACGATCAGGGGCCGCCCGATCTCGAAGAAGTTTGGCAAAACATAAACCGTCGGCTGTCCGACATGTTCGGGCTGCGGCGCGGCGGAGGCGGAAACAACGGAAGCGGCTCCGGTGCGGGCGGGCCGGACTTTTCGCCCAGGCAGCTTGGCGGCGCGCTTGGAGCATTGGTCATCGTGGTGCTCGTTGCCTGGCTCTTTACCGGCTTCTACATGGTCGATACCAATGAACGCGGCGTCGTGCTTCGGCTGGGCAAATTTGCCGGCGTAACCGATCCGGGACTGCATTGGCGTCTGCCCAGGCCGATAGAGACGCACGAAATCGTCGATCTCACTGGCCTGCGCACAGTGCCTGTCGGTGGCCGCGGCAATGCCCGCGCCCTGATGCTGACCGACGACCTGAACATCGTCAATGTCCAGTTTGCCGTCCAATACGTGCTGGATAGTCCAGAAAACCACATCTTCGAGAACAGTGATCCCAACGAAGAATTCGTGCGCCAAATTGCGGAAACCGCAATGCGCGGCATCGTCGGCAAGAGCAAGATGGACTTCGTGCTTTACGAAGGCCGGGAGCAGATCGCCGATGCGGCGCAAAAACTGATCCAGGAAATACTGAACCATTACAAAGCCGGCATCCAGGTGAGCCGCGTGACCATGGAAGAAGTGCAGCCGCCCGAGCAGGTGCAGGCCGCTTTCGATGATGCGACCAAGGCCACACAAGACTGGGAACGCAAAAAAAATGAAGGGGAAGCCTACGCCAACAACGTCATCCCGCTCGCCCAGGGGACGGCTTCCCGCCTGCTCGCCGATGCGCAAGCCTACCGCGCCACGGTAATCGCCAACGCCGAGGGCGAAACCGCCCGCTTCCGCCAAGTGCTTGCCGAGTTCAAGCGCGCGCCGCAGGTCACGCGCGAGCGTATGTACATCGAAACCGTGCAGCACGTTTACTCCCGCGCCAGCAAGGTGATGATCGACGATAAGGGCGGTAACAATATGTTTTTGCTGCCGCTCGACAAACTCGTCCAACAGGCCGGCGCGCGAGCCGCGGCGGTCTCCGTCGCGGGGGCGGCGGTGGCTGATGCGCCTTCCCCCGGGTTGCCCGCGCCGGAGCCGTCATTGCAGATCAATCCGCGCGACCGCGACCTGATGCGTGGCCGTGAACGGGGAGAACGTTGATGCAAGACAAACTATCCCTGCTTGTTAGCTGCGTCTTGCTTGCCCTGCTGGGGCTTGCCTCGATGACGCTGTTCGTCGTCGATCAGCGTCAATATGCTGTCGTCTTTCAATTCGGCGAAGTCACGGATGTCGTCAGGGAGCCGGGGCTGAAGTTCAAGTGGCCGCTGATCCAGAATGTGCGCTACTTCGATCACCGCATCCTGACCATGGATACCTCCGATCCCAAGCGCTTCCTGACCTCGGAGAAGCAAAACGTCATCGTCGACTACTTCGTCAAATGGCGAATCGTCGACCCGAAGCTTTATTACCAGGCGGTGGCCGGCGATCAAGCGCGTGCGATCATCCGTCTCAATCAGGCGGTCGATGCCGGTCTGCGCGAAGAGTTTGGCAGACGTACCGTGCAGGACGTGATCTCGGGCGAACGCGACATCATCATGCAACAGATGAGCGCGCGCGCCGACAAGGACGCTCG
>JAIRWW010000037.1 GCA_031268685.1 Azoarcus sp. | reverse complement strand
CCCGTGCAGCAGCGGATGGTCCATTTCGACGTAGGCGAGTCGTTGGGGCGCGATCCTCGGCTGTTCGAGCAAGGCAGCGATCAGATGGCGAATGAGAATGGTCTTGCCCACCCGGCGCGGCCCAAGCAGCACCACGGCGCGCCGCAGGCCCGGCTCCAACAACAATTCCCGAACTGGCTCCAAATAAGCACGCGGACGCATCGCCTGAGTCTGCTCATCCATGACGCCAGTCTCCCACCAAGGATTGAGCCTCTTAAGGTGGTTTGCAACCTGTTGATCTGAAACGTCTTTCATCTTAAAATCAAGTTAAGCAAAGTTCAGCACGCTTAACTCTAACACGTCTCGACGGTGTTGTTCCCCTGATTGCCCGGAAAACTGCATGCCTCCGCCAAAGCCAGACACAAGGTAAAACACCTTTTCAACATATTGATTCAAATAGTATTAATAATGAAAAACAGGTTAAGCACAATTTAATATGTTTAACTGGTGAGTTACAGCCGAATCCGGAGTTTCGGTCGCGCCACCCGCGAGCTTTCGCTGTCAAAAGCCCAGTACGAAGAGACCGGCGGTCGCTACGACCGTTTTCAGCACTATCGCCCATGTAGCGCAGCAGACTGCTCAGCGTCGTCATCAGCGGACGATTGCCGCCGATCAACGCGACGACATGCCCGGCCAACTGGTCGGAGCCGGTGCATCAAGCCTTGCTCAAGCCGCCCCGGTTCCTCTGCCGCCGAAACGGCGAGAAACCGAAATGAAAAAACCGCTGGCATCATGCCGAGCGGCACTTTGCCGTCATTTCGTCCATCCAGGCGTGGATTTCCGCCAGCCGCCAGACCGTCACCCGCTCGGAGAGCTTGATCGGTGCGGGAAAGGTTTTTTCCTTGACGCGCCGCCACAGGGTTGCGTGCGAGATCGGTACCAGTTCAAGAAGGCTGCGCTCGCGGATGAAACACGTCTCCGGCAGCTTGCCGGGCATGGCGGGCGCAGGCGAGATCGGGGTGTTGTTTTTGGGCATGTTCGCTCCTGCTGAAATGAGAGTCATGACCCACCCAGCCGCGATCGGAACGGGCCGAAAATGGCCGATCGCCAGGGAAGCATCAAAGCGACAAGCATTGCGCAGCACCCGCTTCCTGGGATGACAGCAGCTTTTTTAATAAATGATTTCGTGAGCCGCGCTGGAAGACCAGTGTTGGCGGCGAGCCGGAGAACGCCAGGAATCAGGCGCTCTCGGAAAGCGGTGTGTGCAGGTAACGACTGCAACGCCCGGCAAGGAAGCCGGGAAAAACAAGGCAATGACCCGCAGCCAGAGTACCGCGCAATACCCTGGCATCGCAAGGCGCCAGACGGACAGCGAAAAACACTGGCGTCCATTATGAGATGACATTCTTTTCGTTCTGGCGAAAACATTGTCTGCCCCAATCCCGGGCATCCGCTCGCGGGATATTGCATTGCGCACGCGATTGCCCGCTTCCAGAAAACATCTGTTCGCCTCTCCCGCCGCGGGTTGCGGCCTATCGAAGGTCCGCCACCAGTTGCCGGTTCAACAGCAGCACATCCTCTTCGGAAAACCGTCCCGCATGAAATTGCAATCTGGCGTAGCCCTGGAACCACTCCACATAGAGGCGCAGCAGTTCCTGGCGCGCCTGGTGAGCCTGGCGCTCGGCGTGCAGCGCATCGGTATTGCTGCGTTCGCCGCCGGCCACGCTTTTATGCATCGCCTCGACCAGCCCGGCGCTATCGGCCACATTCTGGCGCAGTGTGCGCACGCGCCCGGCGCTGGTGGCACACACGCGGTAGTACTGCTCCAGCAGGGTGGCCGTGCTGTCGGCGGTTCGATCCAGCTCGTGGCGCGCCTGCGCCAGCCGGTTGCCGGCCTGGCGCGCGGCGTAGTAGCCGGCGCCGCCGCTGAACAGCGGAATCGATACCTCCAGACTGATGGTGTTGCTCTTGTAGTCGCGGCCCTTGTTGTTGATGGTGTCCGAGACAATGCGGTCATGGGAGGCATGGAGCGAGACGCGGGGCATGGATTGCCCCTTCTCGCGTTCCACCGTCAGGGCGTTGTGACGCACCGCCAGACGCGCCGCCTGAACCTCCGGATTCTGTTGCAGGGCATCCGCCAGCAGCGCGGCCAGATCGCCCTCTTGCAAGGGCGGCAGCGCGGATTCCAGGTCGATGGACAGCAATTGCCGCGCTTGTACCGGCCCGCCCAAGCGCGCCGACAGTTCGCGCAGCCTGTCGGCCAGGGCATTCTCGTAAGTCACCAATTCCGACCGGGTAGCACTCACCTGCGTGCGCGTCTCCAGGATGTCGATGCGGGTGCCTTCGCCCTGCGCCATCATCCGCTCGTTGCCGCGCAGCATGTCCTCATAGATGCGCAACTGGTGGCGAACCAGTTCCAGCGAATCCCGCGCCAGCAGGGCATTCAGGTAGGCTTCGATCAGGGCGACCGCTTCCTGCTGGAACTGCAAGCGGTACTGGATTTCGGCATGTTCCGCCTGGGTCTTGCCTATACGGTAGGTACTGATGGCCGAATAGTCGAACAGTGTCTGCTTGATGCTCAGGCCGCTGCGGCGCCCATGGAAGTGGTCTTCGACGGTCAAGCGCCCGGCAGCCTGCGTCTGCGCCACACGCTCCGCCTGTCGCGTGCGGTTGCGCAAGTAGTTGATCGACGCCTGCGGCAACAGCGCGGCGCGGGCGATGTTGCCGGCATCCAGCCCGGCGTCGCGGGCCGCGCGCGCCGCATGCACCCGCGGATCGTTGAGCAGCATGCACTCGTAGGCCTGGACGAGATCGATCGCCCACGCCTCGCCGGGCAACACCGCCTGAGCCTGTCCCTGTTCCGGCATCGGCAATCCGGACTGCGCCCGCGCCGACGGCATGCCCGCCGGGGACAACAGCATTGCCGCCACGGCAATCAAGGCCGGGCGCGGCATTTCACAGGCCTTGCACAAACCCGTCCGCATGAATACGCCAAGCGGCTGAAACCATCCCGCGGCTTTGCTGCGGCCCGCCATTCATTCCTCCGTCAACGCCAGACGGGCGCGGTCACGCAGCGGCTTGAACAGATAGCTCATCAAGGTACGCTCGCCGGTCTTGACGAAGGCCGTCACCGGCATGCCCGGCTGTAGCAGCAGGCCCGGCATCACTTCGCGCCCCTGCAACTGGTCCACGCCAATTTCCACGTGGTAGTACGGTATGCCCTGCGGGTCTTCCAGCCGGTCGGCCGAGACAGTCTTCACCGTGCCCGGCAGCCTGGGCGTGGATGCGCGGTTGAAGGCCATGAATTCCAGTTCCACGGGCTGGCCGGCATGCACCTTGTCCACATCCTGCACGGGCAGCCTGCCTTCCACCATCAGCGGCTGCTCCAGCGGAACGATGTCCATCAGCCTGTCCCCGGCGCCGACCACGCCACCCTGAGTAAACACCGCCAACCCGGTGACGATGCCCGCCGCCGGTGAGACGATTTGCGTGTTCGCCACCTCGTACTGCGCGCTGTCCAGCCGCGATTGCAGGTCTGTCGTGCGCATGCTTGTTTCGGCCAGCGCCGCGCGCAATTCTTTCTGGTAATCCTCGCGTTGCTGGATCAGGCGCAACTGGTATTCCTGCACCTGGCCTTGCAGCAGGCCCAGCCGCCCCTCGTCGTCGGCTATCGCACTGCTCAACTGCAAGGATTGCCGCTCCGATTCCAGCAGGCGGTTGCGCGCCAGCAGCCCGTCGTCGGCCAGGGAACGCTGTCCGGCAAGCTGCTGCTCGAAAGCCATGCGCTGCGCGTGCCGCGACTGCAAGATGCGTCGCAGGCTGTCGCGCTGCTCGCGCGCGCCGCGCAAGGCGGCTTCCATCCCGCCCAGCGTGGCCCGCTGGGCACGGCGGCGGCTGTCGAACAATTGCCGCTGCGCCTGGAGGATTTCCACTGCCTGCGGGTTTCCTTCGCGTTCGGCCTGCAACAGCCGCGCATCGAAGATAATCCGCGCCAGCCCGTCGCGCTCGGCCACCAGACGGTTTTCCGTGGCTAGACTGCTCAGATACTGGAAGCGCAGCGAATCGAACTGGTTGGCCGCCACCGTCGGCTCCAGCACCACCAACACCTGGTCTTCCCGCACCGTATCGCCCTCGGCTACCAGGATGCCTTGCACTTTGCCGCCCATGATCGGCTGCACCGCCTTGCGGTTGCCGTTGACTACCACTTTGGCTTCCATCGGCACACCCGCATCCAGCGGCGCCAGCAGTGCCCAGACCAGGAAGCCGGCCACTCCCGCCAGCACGATCAGCCAGCCCGCGCGCACATGGTAGCCATCGTCTACCGACAACAGATCGTCTCCGGGGGCGATGAGGACGGCGTCCGCCGCAGCTTTCATGCCCGGTTCCGCGCTCATGCGCCATCCCCGCTTTGCGCAAGGTTCATGCCCCCGGAAGCCGTCATGGGGATCACCCGGTTCGGCGCTTGCGGAGCTTGCGGCGCTGCCCGCTGCATGCGCCGCATCACCTCGGCCAGCGGGCCGAAGTCGGCCTGCGCTCCTGCGTGCAGTACCAGCAGCTTGTCGGCCTGCCGCAGGATGTTGGGCTTGTGCGTAACCAGTACCAGCGTGATGCCCGCCTGCCTGATGCGGCCAATGGTCTGAGCCAGCATGGCGTCGCCCGCTTCGTCCAGATTGGCATTTGGCTCGTCCAGCACCACCAGGCACGGCTCGCCGAACAGGGCGCGGGCCAGCCCCACGCGCTGGCGCTGTCCGCCGGAGAGGCCCAGGCCGTTCTCGCCCAGGCGGGTCTGGTAGCCCTCGGACAGTTGCAGGATCAATTCATGCACCCCGGCCATCTGCGCGGCGGCAATCACCTTCGGCTCGTCCATCGCACCGAAGCGGGCGATGTTCTCGGCCACCGTGCCGGCGAACAACTGCACATCCTGCGGCAGGTAGCCGATCAGCGCGCCAAGCGCCCCGGGCCGCCACTGATCCAGCGGCGCGCCGTCCAGTCGCACCCTGCCGCGCAGCGGCGGCCAGGCATTGACCAGACAACGCGCCAGCGTGGTCTTGCCCGCGCTGGAAGGGCCGATTACCGCCAGCGTCTCGCCCGGCGCCAGACGGAAATCGATGTTGTGCAACACCGCCCGGGTCTGGCCGGGCGGTGTTGCCAGCAACTGCTCCACCGCTACCGCGCCCTTGGGACGGGGAAAATCCATGCCCCCTGGCAGCGGCGGAAAGTCATCCAGCAACTGACTCAGGCGGCGCTCGGCTTCCTTGACGCTGGTCCATTGACGCAAAGCGCCGATGATCTGGTCGATGGGGGCCAGCGCCCGGCCCAGCAGGATGGAGCCGGCAATCATCATGCCCGGTGTCATCTCGTTCCGCAGCACCAGCCAGGCCCCCAGCCCCAGCGCCAGCGACTGCACCGCCATGCGCAAAGCCTTGTTCCAGCCCTGGATCCCGGCCATGCGGGCGCTGGCGAGATTTTGCTCGCGTACATAGCCCAGATGCTGTCCGGCCCAGCGCCGACGCAGGCCGGCGAGCATGCCCATGCCCGCGATTACCTCGGCATTGCGCAGGTTGGCGGCGGCCTCCCGCCGCGAGGCAATCGCCAGTTCCCCGGCCCGTTTCAGATGCGGGCGGCTGATCCGCTCATTGAACCAGCCCACCGCGATCAGCACCAGCGTGCTGCCCAGGGCGAAGCCGCCCAGCAGCGGGTGGAACCAGAACATCACCAACAGATAGACCGGAAACCACGGTGCGTCGAACAGCGCGAACAGCGACTGCCCGGTGGCGAACTGACGCAACTGTTGAAGGTCTTCCAGCGGTTGCGCGGCGTTGAGCCTGCCGGTCTTGAGGTTGGCGCTGAAGGCGGCATCGAAGA
The DNA here is from genome assembly GCA_031268685.1 of Azoarcus sp. Classification (GTDB taxonomy): domain Bacteria; phylum Pseudomonadota; class Gammaproteobacteria; order Burkholderiales; family Rhodocyclaceae; genus WRNU01. The sequence goes on along the minus strand of JAIRWW010000037.1, from coordinate 5,902 downwards.
CGCGCGGGGCCAGCTTGCGGTCGAAGCCCGTGCCCAAGCGCAGCACCACCAGACTGCGCACCCACTCCAGCGCACCCATGAAGGCATACATTGCCAGCAGGATGAGCGTGAGCATCAACAGGGTCATCTCGTTGGACGAGACCAGCACGCGATCATAGACCTGCAACATGTAGAGGGCGGGCGAGAGCATCAGGATATTGATGACGCCCGAGAACACGCCGATATGCACGAAACTGCGTCTGTAAGCCAGCAGGGCGCTGGCCAGTTCGCCGCGCGCATCTTCTGCCTGACGGGATTTGTCTGCCGTCATCGCTTCTCCAGCCTTTTGCGGAAAAACATTCCTTTCCCATGTAAAAGCGGGGAAAGCCGAAACTTGCCTGTAATTCGTATTTGCACGTGCTTACGGGCTATTCCGCAAACCGCCAGAAAGTGCAACTTCCGGAAGGTAAGAGACTGGCTGAAGGCAGTGCCTGGATCGTAAATCGCATCTCAAGAAAAACAGCTTCCTGAATACAGCAATCAATTTGTAAAGGCATGACGTTTTTTCTTCTTTAGAGACTACTTAAGATCACTCATATTCCTTGACGCTGTGTGAGGATGAACAGGAAAAAGTGCGCAAGCGATACCACTTATTCATCTCTGGCAGAAATTTCTCTCATCGCATCTACTTTTTTCCCGTCAAAGACCGATTAAGCAAACGCCGCTTGTTATTACGTTTATCCGCTATTGAGTGAAGTGTAGTGGCTTCAAATATTCTTTAACCGTTCCATGATATTCAGGGAAAACGTCACATTGAGGCTGAATAAAGTTGCATATAGTACGGCACTACTTTTTGTTGTTTGGCACCTATACCTGCTTTTATGAGCAGACAAACGGGAGAGTTTGTGTAGGGCTGCCATGAAGATCGCATTCGCACAGGACGGAAGAAATGTTTAAGTTGCTTACCAAAAATAAAGGAAATACATCCCGCAAAAAATGGCGGTGGTTTGGATTTTTCTTTGTTGGCCTGTCGCTCCCGATTGTTTATGTGGTATGGAAAGTTTCTTTCCTAATTTTCCTAATAACCGGCTTTCAGCCATCTGAAATGGCGAGGGCGCAATACACGCCCAAGGATGTCATTGGCGATTTGGGAGGGATGAAAGTCATTATTCCTCGCCATTATGCCGAATATGTCGAATATGACGGCGATCCCAGGTTCGGCGAAAAACGCAAAGGGCCGCGTCCGGAGAGAACTTTCGATTCCCGACTGCGCAGTTTTGGCATGGACGTGCGTTTCCCAGATATGAAAGGATTGGAGAATGCACAAATAAGAGAAGAGATGCGTCGGCAGCCATTGAAAGAAAATAGCTGGTTACGTATTTCAATTATTGGGGGAGAAGACTATCCAGGCGAGGGGTTTCTCGATAGATCAACAGATTCAGAACTGTTCAATACCGATGCACCTGAATATAACGGACATTGGAGCCATACTTATGCACGTATGTCTGATACTGAATATGGGCTTGAGGCATGGTATCTGTCGGGTATTGACCCGCGCACTGGCAAGCCAGCGCGAGAGAGCTCTGATACTAGTGATATATATCTCTATCGGGATGCATATGGCAAGATAGATGTTTATATAACGTGTAGTCGACCAAGTGTCCCTGAAGGAATTGGGACGTGTAATGTGCATTCAGTTCTTGGGGAAAAGGCTGCATTTGTATTGAAAATCAGCTTTCGCCGTGGGTTATTGCCTGAATGGCAAAACATTCTTCAATCTGCACGTGAATTATTATTAAGTTTTAAAGTCAAACAAGCTGATAAGGAGATGCTATCTCCCTCACAATTTACGTCATCTCCCAGTCGATGAAAATTCATCGAAATCTTCTATTTTCCGGAGAAGTATAATGCCTCAACCTCTTACCACTCAACAGCTTGAGCAATATTTAACCGCTATTAAAACAGGCAGCATCGATGCCGTTGGGCAAGTTTATGCCGACCTGTATGCCCATGGCTATAATTACGGAGGCTGGGCGGAAGGTGTTGCTAAAGGCAATAGCATAACCGGTATGAGTGCACTACACTTCCTTAAGGCTTCTTATGCCGATAAAAGTGGTACTTCTTTGACCGATGCTCAAACCGACAAAATACGTGTCGATATGGCGCGGCGCACATTGGAAGAATATTTGAGGACAGCACGTAACGAAGGAGGTGTTTTGATAAAAGATTTAAATTACGAGCAAACGAAGGCTGTTCATAGCGATACTTTTAAAAAAAACAACCTCACTCTTGATAATTGGACGCTCAATACGCCAATGGAACTTATCCGACGGACGTACGGCAATGAGACCGTCGAAAAGCTTTGGACTCAGATACGGGATACAGGTGGAGACTACTTGGATGCCTCAGCGGTCAGTTCTGCACTTTTGGTTTTCGTTGCAGGAGCAACGTATTCCGATGATGCTAATGTGCGTGAACAAGCAGAGCGCTGGCTCAAGTACGTGGTTCCAGATTCCGATTACTTGACTCCACTAGATAATTACATACGAAATTCGATCAATGACTGGTGGGATGATTTTTGGGATGCGAGAGAAAAAGACTTGTTGCCCCGGTTGCTTGATTTGAGCGATGCAATCAACGACATTTTTTCCCGCGCCCGCGACTTCATAGAAAACCGCGACCCACTGGCTTTCGACCTCGACGGCGACGGCATTGAAACCGTCGGCCTCAATGGCCGTTCCAGCATCCTTTTCGATCACGACAATGATGGCATCCGTACCGCCAGCGGCTGGTTGAAAGGTGACGACGCCTTCCTCGTGCTTGATCGCAATGGCAATGGAATGATCGACAGCGGGCGCGAACTCTTTGGCGTGGATACCCTCAAGAGCGACGGACAGACCGCTACCGGCGGACTTGATGCGCTGCGCGACCTCGATACCAATCACGACGGCAAATTCGATGCGTCGGATGCCCAATTCGCCGATGTACGCTTGTGGCGCGACCTCAACCAGGACGGCATCTCCCAAGACAACGAGCTATCGACCCTTGCCGACAACGGCATCGCATCAATCGACCTCGCCGGTACAAATCGGACGATCAACTTGGGCAACGGCAATACCCAAACTGCCACCACCACTTTCATTCGTGCTGATAGCAGCCAGGGAACCGCAGCCAATCTCAATCTGGCTGCAAATTCTTTCTATCGCCAATTTGAGGATAGTGTCGAACTTGATGCCGATGTTGCCAAGCTCCCCAAGATGAAAGGCTCGGGCGCGGTGCGCGATTTACGTGAAGCGGCGCAGCTTTCGCCCGAACTGGCTGAACAACTGTCGGAACTGGCCAAAGCTAGCAACATCGGGCGGGATGTCTATCGGGAAAAGATTATCGGCTTGATTGATGCCTGGGCGGATTCAGCGAGCTTCACAACCTCAATGAAAGCAGCACAAGCGGTTTCGGCATACAACGACAGCGCAATGAACTTGCATTACCTGCCGCCGGGGGTGAGCGCCAACGAAGCCGCGCTCATTTTCACGGGCACGCCATCGGGCGCGCAACACGAGCAAATCCTGGCCGAGAATGCCCGTATCGAGCACATGATAAGCGTGCTTGAAACCTTCAATGGTTCGTGGTTCGTCGAATTCCCGCACGACGGCAAGCCCACGGTAAAAACAGGCGCGGGCACGCTGATTACGGCGACAAACGGACATGCCTACGTTTCGTTCAATGCCCAGCAACTGAGCCTGCTCGAACAAAGCTATGCAGCGCTCGTCGACTCGGTTAGCAATGGCTTAATGCTGCAAACGCGGCTCAAGTCTTACATGGATACCATCAGTTTTTCCGTTGATGAAAATGGGCTGCAATTCGACACCAGCGGTATCACCGATCTGCTTGCCCAGCAGTGGGCAAAAGCCCCTCCGCATGCGCTGGAAGATCTTGCCGACCTATCGCGTTGTGGCGGCGGTCTGCTGGCCCGGCTGGGCGGGTGGGAGACGAACGATCTGCTGCTGGCCTGGTATGAAGACGCGCGCGAAAACGCGGAATTGACGGTGCTATTTGCCGAATTTGGCATTTTCCATACGGGTACGGCCAAGGGCACGAGCGGGAACGATATTCTCATCGGCAAAAATGGAAACAACACCCTGTACGGCGACAATGGCGACGATGTACTTCTGGGCGAAGAAGGCAACGACCGTCTCGACGGGAACAATGGCAATGATCGCCTGTATGGCGGCGTGGGCAACGACACGCTATACGGCGACGATGGCGATGATCTGCTGGACGGCGGCACTGGCGACGATGCACTGATTGGCGGCTCAGGCAACGACACTTACCTCCTGCGCATCGGCTCCGGCCAGGACGCCATCTACAACAACGACGCCACGGGCACCGACACCCTGCGCTTCGAGGATGTCGCCTCCACCGAACTGCGCCAACTGCGCAAGAGCGGCAACGACCTCATCATCGCCTACGGCGAATCCGACAGCATCACGCTGAAGGACCACTTCTACAGCACGGCCTACCAGATCGACCGTTTCACGTTCTCGGACGGCGTGACGCTGACCACGCTTGAACTCTACGCCCACTACCCGCTGTACCTCTCCAACAGTGCCGACTACGCCACATTCACCCAGGCCGCTGAAGTCATCTACGGACTGGCAGGCGACGACGCACTTCACGCTGGCGGCGGCAACGACACCTTGTATGGCGGCGAGGGCAATGACACCCTGTACGGCGATAATGGCGACGATGTACTTCTGGGCGAAGAAGGCGACGACCGTCTCAACGGGGGCAATGGCAATGATCGCCTGTATGGCGGCGTGGGCAACGACACTCTATACGGCGACGATGGCGATGATCTGCTGGACGGCGGCACTGGCAACGATGCGCTGATTGGCGGCTCAGGCAACGATACCTACCTCCTGCGCATCGGCTCCGGCCAGGACTCTATCTCCAACAACGACACCACGGGCACCGACACCCTGCGCTTCGAAGATGTCGCCTCCACCGAACTGCGCCAACTGCGCAAGAGCGGCAACGACCTCATCATCGCCTATGGCGAATCCGACAGCATCACGCTGAAGGATCACTTCTACAGCACGGCTTACCAGATCGACCGTTTCACGTTCTCGGATGATGTGACGCTGACCGCTCCGGAAATAAATGCCTTATGGGAATCGATGTTGTAATGCCTTTTACGGGAAAGGACGCGCGGCATGCGTCCTTTCCCCGCCTATGACGAAGCAAGTCCACTCCAGCCTTACCTTTCTTCTTCGTGAGCCTCGCTGTCGGCTTCCCACTCTGCTTCCGGTGCCATTTCTCCAGTAATCGGCACGCTCGCCACTTCCTCCCCGGCTGGATCGTCATCCAGCGCATTTTCAGCCGCATCCGCACTATCGACGGCCTCGCCCGTCCCCGCTTTGACAGCTTTTGCCGGATCGACGGCAACGGCTTCCTGCGCCAGCGCGTTCATGCGCCGCCGCAGCCCGGTCGCAATACTGCGCGCCGACTGCGCGACATCCCGCACCTGGCGTTTCAGCAGCGCGCGCTGGACGTCGACCGCCTGCGGCTTCACAACTTCATGGATTTCCAGCGTCTGCAAGAGCGGCATGAGCTGGTCGAGCTTGGCAATCACTTCGAGGTAACGCCGCCCAAAAGAGGAAATGACGGGCACATCGATTTCGAGCGCCTGCGTATCGTAGCTGGCCGCCGTTGTAATGCCATGGGTCTCGAACAGGGCTTCAGCGCCGTCGATGGCTTCGTTGAGCGATTGCGTCACCGCCTCCAGCCGCGCCCGAATCATCCCTTCCATTTTTTCCACCTCGGCCGCGTCCAGCCGCAATGGCGCGATGACGGAAATAAAATGCGCGTGCAACTGCAACGAACTGAAATAGCGCACGAAGAGGCGTTTGCCTTCGGCGCTGGC
>JAIRWW010000208.1 GCA_031268685.1 Azoarcus sp. | reverse complement strand
GGCAAGCGTGACGAATTTCTCGCTTTCAGTTCCGGCGGGCAATCAGGGCAAGTCCTGGTATATGGCATCCCCTCGATGCGCATTCTCAAATACATCGCGGTCTTCACTCCCGAACCCTGGCAAGGATACGGCTACGACGAAGAATCCAAGGCGGTTCTCAAAGGCGGCTGGATCGAGGGCAAGGAAATCACTTGGGGCGACTCGCACCACCCGGCGGTTTCGGAAACCAAAGGCCAGTACGACGGCCAGTTTCTTTTTATCAACGACAAGGCCAACCCCCGCCTTGCGGTAATCGATCTGCGCGATTTCGAGACAAAGCAGATCGTGGCCAACCCGATCTACAAATCGGAGCATGGCGGCGCTTTCGTCACACCCGATACCGAGTATGTTTTCGAGGCATCGCAATATGCGGCGCCGCTGGAAAGCAAAAAGTTCTATCCGCTCGAAGATTTCAACGAAAAGTACCGTGGCGGCATGACTTACTGGAAATTCGACCGCGCAGCCGGACGCCTCGTGCCGGCACAGTCGTTCTCGGTTGAATTGCCGCCGTATTCGCAAGATATTTCGGATGCCGGCAAAGGGCCGTCCAATGGCTGGTCGTTTACGAACTCCTTCTGCTCCGAACGCTACGTCGGCGGTATCGAAAACGGCCGCCCGCCGTTTGAAGCCGGCTGCTCGGCCAAGGATACCGACTACCTTCACGTCATCAACTGGAAGAAGGCCGCCGAACTCGTCGCACAGGGCAAGGCGCAGAAAATCAACGGCCACAACGTGCTGATGATGGATACCGCCGTCAAGGAAGGCATCCTCTTTCTGGTTCCCGAACCCAAGTCGCCGCACGGCGTCGATGTCACGCCCGATGGCAAATACATCATCGTCTCGGGCAAGCTCGACACCCACGTTTCCGTTTATTCCTTCGACAAAATCCAGGCGGCCATCAAAGCCGGCAAGTTTGAGTCGAAAGACCCCTACGGTATTCCGGTGATCAGTATGCGGGAGGCGCTGCACACCCAGGTGCAACTCGGCCTCGGCCCCCTGCACACGCAGTACGACTCAAAGCAGTGCGTGGCCTACACCTCGCTTTATGTCGACTCCCAAGTCGCCAAATGGAACTACTGCGACGGCAAAGTGCTCGACAAAATCTCGGTGCACTACAACATCGGCCATTTGATGACGATGGAAGGCGACTCGGCCAATCCAAAGGGCCGCTATCTGGTGGCGCTGAACAAGCTGTCCATCGACCGCTTCAACCCGGTCGGACCGCTGCATCCGCAAAACCACCAACTCATCGACATCAGCGACAACAAGATGCAGCTTATCTACGACATGCCGCTGCCCTTGGGCGAGCCGCACTATGCTGTGGCGATCGAGGCCGCCAAGCTCAAGCCGGGCGTGCGCTACAAGGTTGGCACCGACAGCCGTACCGACAAGGATCATCCGGGTAAAGTGCGGGCCGGCGAGGAACGCACCGTGCGCAAGGGCAATCAGGTGTCGGTATATGGCACCCTGATCCGTTCGCACATCACGCCCGAGATCATCGAGGTCGAGGTCGGCGACGAGGTGACGATCAACCTCACCAACCTGGAACGCGCTGAAGACGAAACGCACGGTTTCGCCATCTCCGCCTACAACGTCCATGCCTCCATTGAACCCGGCAAGACGATCTCGGTGAAATTCAAGGCCGACAAGGAAGGCGTCTATCCGTACTACTGCACCGAGTTCTGCTCGGCGCTGCACCTTGAAATGCAAGGCTATCTGCTGGTGAAGCCGAAGGACTGGAAGCCGACGAAGAAGGAAATCGCCAAAGCTTCCTACACCGAGGCGGACTATCAGGCGACCTTGAAGAAGATTGTCGACACGCAGGCGGTAATCGACTCAGTGGTGGGCTTTATCACCAGCACTAACTACAAGGACTTCCCGAACGTAGTCAGCATGGTCGAAGACGCAACCGACCAGTTGGGCAAGATTACCGACGCCAAGTCCCGGCACGAAGCCGCTGCCGCCAAGAAAGATTGGGAAGGCGCCAATCTCTGGGCTGAACAGGTCTATCAGTATCAGGTGAAGGCCGCCGACATCGGCCTGCGCGCCAAGACCTATCTTGAACAAAACGGAGCCAAGAAGCTCAAGTAAGCCAAGCAGGAGGGAGTTGCCGGCGAAGGTCCACGACCTTCGCCGGTTTTTACGAGTAAATGGAAAGGAAAGACAATGTTTCAATCCACGCTCGCGCTGGCCATGCCTGCCCTGCCGGCTGCCAAAAAACGAACGTATCTCTTGCCATGTATTTGAACAGCAGTATTGGACGTAAACATCAGACCGCGATGTTCACAACATCAGACCGTGATGTTTAAACATCAGACCGCGATGTTTAAACGCCGGCCTGGAAATCGTAGTCAGGCACAGGGAAGCCTGAAATGAGCCGACACGGCGTCGGTCTACCGGACACGCGGAGAAAAAACCCAATGAAAATTTTTCTTTTCCTGGCTGCCATGATGAGCGCCAGTGTTGCGCTTGCCGAGCCGCCCATACCCAAAAAAGAAGGCATCGAAAGCCGGGGCTATACCTGGAACGCGCAGGAAGGCGAAAAAATCAAGGCGCTCAAGCTCAAGGGCGACAAGGTAAAAGGCGAAGAAATCTACGAAATCTGTAGCGCCTGTCACCTGGCTTCGGGAGCGGGACGGCCCGACGGCACCTTCCCGCGACTGGCAGGCCAGCACGCAAGCGTGCTTATCAAGCAAATGGCCGACATCCGCGCCGGACTGCGCGACAACCCGAGCATGTACTCATTCGCGATCATGCTCGCCAACCCGCAGGAGATCGCCGACGTATCCGCCTACATCGAAAGCCAGTGCATTCCGCCGAGCAACGGCAAGTACGAGGGAAGCGACGCCGCTGTGCGAATCACCCAGGGCAAGACGCTCTACGAAAAACAATGCCTGAAATGCCACGGCAAAAACGGCGAAGGCGACCGGAAACAACTCTATCCGGCCGTCGCCGGACAACATTACAAGTATCTGTTGCGCCAGGCGATCGAAATCCGCGAAGGTCACCGCCGCAACGCCAACCTGGAGATGCTGCGGGCCATCAAGACTTACAACGACGACATGCTGTCGGCCGTCTCGGCCTATCAGGCGAGCCTGAAGATGCCCGGCGTGATCTGCAAAAACAAAAAATGACTATGTCGCAGTTATTGTTGCCGAGGGGTTTTGAGCGTTCGGACGGAGCTTGGCCGAAATACTTGATTCCATAGATAATGCCCTTCGACAAGCTCAGGGCGAACGGTATCATCTCTCAGAATGAACGGTGCAATCCCCCAGAATGAACGGTGCAATCTCTCAGAATAAGCGGTGCGATCCCTCAGAATGGACGGCGCAATCCCTCAGAATGAGCGGTGTCATTTCTCAGGGCGGACGGTATCATCCCTCAAAACGGACGGCGTCCCTTGCCATTTTTATATGAACAGCATTGGGGCTAATGAACAATCAGGTTTCAAGAGTGCGGCAAATGGAAAAGAAAGACAAACTCGTATGTGTGCTCGCCCTGATCGCCCTCGTGGCGCTCGTGGCCGCTTATTTCATGCCGGTCTGGTGGGTATCGCTCACCGCGCCAAATTATCCGCCGGACGCTTTTCCCGACGGCATCCGCATTCACTTCCATTTCGACGGTGTCTTTAACGGCTGCCAGACGGCGGGCAAGGACTCGCGCCTGGCGGGCGAAACCCTTCAGGGCGACCTCGCGGATGGCGACGAGCGCTGGAATCCCATTCTCGATGCGCGCAAGAATGTCGACCAGAACGCGGTGGCGCTGGACTGCGTGCATGAAATGAACACCATCAACCACTACGTCGGCATGTTCCCGATCGACACCGGCGCGCCTGTGGAAAGGCCGTTGGCGAAATACTTTTTCGGCTTCTTCGCCGTCATGATCGCCGCCTTCGCGCTGCCGCGCCGACGCGCGCGTCTTGTAGCGCTCGCCGCGGGCTTTACCGCAGTTGCGGCATGGATGCTCATCGAACAGTTCGCCATGGGCCAGCTCGATGCCCATGTGCAGAACTACATACGGGAAGCGGGCACCTTTTTCCGGGAGCCGGAGCGCATCGCGGCCTGGGGCGACAGAGTGCGCCTCATCTCGCAAATAGCGATCTTCGCCCTGATCGCGGCCATGGCTGCGGTATTTGCGGGCACGGCCCTGCGGCGGGGCTTCCAGTTGCTGCTCGTGTTCATACCCGCCTTGCTGCCGCTTTATTTCCTCATCGTGTACGCGGGCTGGCTGTGGTTCTTCGGGCATAACCTGCATCCATGGGGAGCGTTCACCCTGAAGCCGTTCATGCCGACAGTGTTCGGCGAGGGCAAGGTGGCGCAGTTCTCGACCTTCTCCTATCCCCACTGGGGCTACGGATTGCTCATGCTGGTTTTCTTTTGCCTCGTACCGGCGCTGCTGATCCGCCGCAAGCGGCTGCGCGAGCATCCGGAAACGGAATAGCCGATGTCCACGCCAAGCCTGGAAAGCACAGAACAGCTCCCGCCCGGACGGGCCGACCAGTTCCCGCCCGTTCGGGCCGAACAGTTCCCATCCGCCCGGGCTGAACAGCTCCCATCCGTCCGGGCCGAACAGCTCCCGCCCGAACGGGCCGGACAGTTCCCATCCGTTCGGGCTGAGCTTGTCGAAGCCCATGATTCCAAAGGAACCAGCTTTCAACAAACCAGAAACAAACGGAATCATTTGAAATTGCATTGCTCTCTCCGCATCTGGCTCACCGCCGCGCTCCTCGCGCTCGCCTATCCGGGCAGCGGCGCCCTGAAAGCAGCCCCCGGCGATGACGGCGCGCCGCGCGTCACCATCGACCGGCCCAAGCCGGTTTTCATGCTGGCCGAACGCGCGCTGCGCATCCACGGCCTCACGCCCTTCCAGGCGCTGGTCGATGCCGCCGCGCCGGGATCGGTGCTGCGTCCGCCGCCCGGTGTCTATGCAGGCCCCGTCACGGTCAACAAACCGCTCAGCATCGAGGGCGGCGGCGCGGTCGTCATCGACTCCGGCGGCAAAGGCTCGGTGATGTCGCTCGAAGCCGACGGCGCGACCGTGCGCGGCCTGCGCCTCACCGGCTCCGGCGACTCGCACGACACCGACGACTCCTGCCTCGACGTGCGCGGCAGCCGCAACGTAATCGAAAACCTGGAAATGGACGACTGCCTGTTCGGTGTCGATTTCAAGCAGGCGAACCACAATGTCTTGCGCGGCAATCACATCCGCTCCAAGGATCTGGCGCTCGGCCTGCGCGGCGACGCGCTCCGCCTCTGGTACAGCAACGACAATCTGATCGAAGCGAACGAAATCAGCGATTCGCGCGACATGGTGGTCTGGTACGCGCATCGCAACGTGTTCCGCAACAACACCGGGCGGCGCAGCCGCTACTCCATCCACTTCATGTTCGCCAACGACAATCTGGTCGAAGGCAACCGCTTTCTCGACAACGCCGTGGGCATCTATTTCATGTTTACCCAGGGCGGCGTGGCGCGCGGCAACATCATCTCGCACGCCACCGGCGCAACCGGCATGGGCATCGGCTTCAAGGAAGCCTCCGGAACGGTGATCGAAAACAACGAGATCATCTATTGCGGCATCGGCGTCGGTTCCGACCTGTCGCCCTTCGAGCCGGACACGACCATCGAAGTGCGCGGCAACCGCTTCGCCTACAACGGCATCGGCATCCAGTTCAACTCGGAGACGGGCGGCAACTATATGCGCGACAACATTTTCGAGGGCAACCTGACGCACGTGAGCTACGGCGGACGCAGCGAAAATCCGGAAAAAAACTTCTGGGAAGGCAATTACTGGGACAACTACCAGGGCTTCGACCGCGACGGCGACGGCCGGGGCGATTACGCATACGAACTCAACGCCAATGCCGACATGATATGGATGGAATTCCCGATGGCCAGTTTCTTCCGTGCTTCGCCGGTCATGGAACTGCTCGACTTCCTCGAACGGCTCGCGCCTTTTTCCCCGCCCGCGCTCATCCTGCGCGACGCCAGCCCGCGCTTCGTCAAGCCCCGGTGGGAATCGCCATGAACGCCCCCCCCGGCAAGCCCGGCAAACCCCGCCCGCCTGCCTCCTCAGAAAAAGCGCGCCGCGCCCGGCGTACCTTCATACGCTCTGCCGGACTCACCGCCGCCGTGCTCGGCATCTCGCTCACGGGCTATCTCCCCATTGCAGGCGGACGCATTTCGCGCCTGCGTCCACCGGGGGCGCTCGACGAAGCCGATTTTCTCGCCTCCTGCATCAAGTGCGGCCAGTGCGTGCAAGTCTGCCCGGTCAGCGCGATCCGGCTTGGAGACATCGGCGACGGCTTCGGCATCGGCACGCCATACATCGACGCGCGCGCGCAAGCCTGCGATTTCTCCTGCGACGTGGCGCAATGCATCCTCGCCTGCCCGACCGGCGCGCTCACTTACCAAAAGCCGTCCTTCCTGCCGGTGCGCGCGGGCGCGGCGCTCCCCTCGCCGCCAGCGCTCAAGGCCGAAACACAAATTCCCGGATCGGCCCTCAACTTGAAAGAGCGCGTCGGCTTGGCGCGGCTCGTGCGCCCGGAAGCCTGCCTCGCCGTGCAGGGCAAGGGATTCTCGGGCCAGGCGCGCGGCCCCGCCTTCAAAGGGAAGATGCGCTACATCGACGTCGACCGCTGGAAGCCGATCCCCGTGCGCGAGCACCCTTACGAGCGCACGCTCTGCGACCTGTGCGTCACCGAATGCCCAATCGCCGACGCCATCGCCATGGAACCCTTTGCTGGCGAGGACGGCGCGCCCCGCTTCAGGCCAGCAGTGCGCGAACAATGCGTGGGCTGCGGAGTGTGCGAGATGGTGTGCCCCGCCGAACCCGCCGCCATCGCGGTCGAAGCGCACGCGATGTGGAAGGAGGCTTGAGCGATGAGCCGCCACACCGGTCAATTCCTGGAAATGCTCGGCGCCGCCCCGAAGAAACCGGCGGAAATCTCCAGCGAAGCGCAGCAGATCATGGCTTTCAAATATCGCAACAATGCGCGCTTCATCAAAGAAAACTTGCAGGCGCAGGCGGCGACGCCCGACCCCGGCCACAAATGGCGCAACTGGCGCTGGGCAACGCTCGCGGCGGTCAACCTGTTCTTCGTGCTGTCCTTCTGGCTCGACATCCAGCTTCTCGAAGGCGCGCTCACCGCCTCGCGCTTCGCGGGATTCCATCTCATCGACCTCAACTCCGCGCTACAGGTGATGCTCGCGCACAAGCATATCGTCATGAACCTCGTCATCGGCACAATCACCGTCTTCCTGCTGTGGGCCGTGCTCGGCGGACGGAGCTTCTGCTCCTGGGTCTGCCCCTATCACCTGCTTTCCGAATTGGCCGAAAAAATCCACCTCGCGCTCGCGCGCCGCGGCTACGTTACCGATCACACATTTCACCGCGGTACGCGAACCGTATTCTGGGCGCTGTTCGCGCTGCTGGCCTTCGCCACCGGCTACACCGTGTTCGAGACGCTTTCGCCCACCGGCATCCTGTCGCGCGCCCTGATCTACGGCCCTGGGCTGGCCCTGGGCTGGGTCTTTCTGCTCCTGGTCTTTGAAGTGCTCTGGTCGCGCCGCGCCTGGTGCCGCTACATCTGCCCAATCGGCCTGACCTATGGCGTTGTGGGGGCAATCTCGCCGCTGCGGGTAAGCTTCCGTCTTGAACAATGCCTGCATGAAGGCGACTGCCGCAAAGTGTGCCTGGTACCGCACGTACTCGATGTGACGATCAAGGGACGCGCCGCCGAGACGGACACGGCGCTCGGCCCCGATTGCACGCGCTGCGGCCTGTGCGTGGACATTTGCAAAAGCAAGGCGCTGCGCTACGACTTCAAAGGAATATCGTGACGCCGGCCAAGCGCCGCGCCACGCATGAAACCAAACTACATATTGCCGACAATCACCATGATTCTTATCAAAAATCTGGTCAAGACCTTCCGCCGCGTCCGGGCGCTGGACGGAATCAAGCTCTCCATTAAAGCGGGCGAGCGCGTCGCCCTGACCGGTTCCAATGGCGCAGGCAAAACCACGCTGATCCGCTGCCTGCTTGGCGAATACACTTGCGACGGCGTGGTGCGCATCGACGGCTTCGACCCGCGC
>JAIRWW010000150.1 GCA_031268685.1 Azoarcus sp. | reverse complement strand
CGGGGAAGGTCGAGCGCGAGCTTGAGCACGCCTTCGTTGCGGCCTCGCAGCAGGGCGAGCGCGCGGTGCGATGGCATGGCGGCGATGGGTTCGCGGAAGTCGAACCAGTCGCGGAATTTTGCGCCTTCGGCTTCCTTGCCCTCGATGACGGCGGAGCGGACTTCGCCTTCGTCCTGGAGAAGTTGGCGCAGTTCGCCAAGCAGGGCGGCGTCTTCGGCAAATTGTTCCATCAAAATCTGGCGTGCGCCGTCGAGCGCCGCCTTGGCGTCGCCGAACCCGGCTTCGGCATTGAGGTAATCGAGCGCGGCGGTCTCCGGCGCGAGTTCCGGCTTGGCGAGCAGCGCATCGGCCAGCGGCGCAAGACCGGCTTCGCGGGCAATCTGCGCCTTGGTGCGGCGCGTGGGTTTGTAGGGCAGATAAAGGTCTTCGAGACGCTGTTTTGTTTCGGCTGCTTCGATGTCGGCGCGCAGCGCGGGGTCGAGTTTGCCCTGTTCTTCGATGGAGGCAAGCACGGTGGCGCGGCGCTCTTCCAGTTCGCGCAGGTAGTCCAGGCGCTCGGCGAGTGTGCGCAACTGTGTGTCATCGAGACCGCCGGTAGCTTCTTTGCGGTAACGGGCGATGAAGGGAACAGTCGCGCCGCCGTCGAGCAGTTGCACGGCGGCGTCGACTTGACGCGAAGGCACGCCGAGTTCTTCGGCAATGCGGTGTTCTATCGGAGCGGGCATGGTGGAGAGGGAGAGCGGATGGTTCGTTGAGAGGTAGCCGTCCTGGCGTGGGCCGGACGCCGCAGGCGGGCATGATCTCAAAATTTTGCAGAGATGGCATCCCGGATCGCCTTGGGCGGGAAAAATGAAATGAATGCTTCGGGCATGCCGGCAATCAAGGGCTTCGACAAGCCCAGCCCGAGCGGGTAACATTGCGCCTCGCGCCGCGACAAGCCCGCGCGCCAGAGTTGCCCCGACCGTGACTTCAAACCCTGAACCCACCCCGAAAATTCCGGCCATTACCGTTGGCCTTCACCCTTTCGATCCCACACTTGCCGGGGAGGACGAGCCATCAGCGGTTTCGGCCTTGCTGGCGACGCTCTCGGCCCGCCCGGAGGGCGGCGTGCGCCTCGTGTTCTCGCTGGAAGGGCGTATCGAGGCATTGCGCCTGCCCGAAGCGGGCGCGCCGCCTGCCGGCCATCTGTGGCAACACACCTGTTTCGAGGCGTTTATTTCCACGCCGGGCAAAGAAAACTATTGTGAGTACAATTTTTCGCCCGCTGGCCCATGGGCGGCATATCATTTCCACCGCTACCGCGAATTCGCGCGCGAAATGGACGAAGAAGCGTTAATAGCCCCGCCCGTCATCGCCAGCGCCTGCCGCGACGGCATACTGAGCCTCGAAGCAGACTTGCCGCCCGAGCTTCTGCCGCCAGGCCCCATCCTGCGCGTCGGACTGGCGGCGGTCATTGAACACGGTAACGGAACCCTTGAATACTTGGCCGTTCATCATCCGGCGGAACGGCCCGATTTTCATCATGCCGACGGCTGGCCGTTGGTGTTGGATACCCGCCTGACAGCACAATGAATACACACTTTTGCACCGGCCTTGACCGCCTGCTCTCCGAACCCGGCCTCGCCCGCCCGCTTGCGGGCCGCAGAGTGGCGCTGCTCGCGCATCCCGCTTCGGTCACGCACGAGCTGAAGCACACGCTCGATGCGCTTGCCGCGCTGCCCGGCTTGGAACTCTCCGCCGCGTTCGGCCCCCAGCACGGCCTGCGCGGAGACAAGCAGGACAACATGGTTGAATCGCCGGATTACGTCGATCCGGCGCTTGGCATCCCCGTATTCAGCCTCTACGGCGAAGTTCGCCGCCCGACCGCCGCAATGATGGACAGTTTCGATGTGCTGCTCGTCGATTTGCAGGACTTGGGCTGCCGCATCTACACCTTCATTACCACGCTGCGATATGTCCTCGAAGAAGCGGCCCGCCATGGAAAATCGGTCTGGATTCTCGACCGCCCCAACCCTGCCGGACGCCCCGTGGAAGGCTTTTTGCTGCGCGCCGGATGGGAAAGCTTCGTCGGCGCGGGACCTCTGCCGATGCGCCACGGCCTGAGCCTGGGCGAACTGGCGCGCTGGTTCGTCGCCTCGCTGAAGCTCGACGTCGATTGCCAGGTTATCGCCATGAAAGGCTGGCAAACCGATGCCGCGCCGGGTTATGGCTGGCCGCTCGCCGAACGCGCCTGGGTCAATCCCAGCCCGAATGCAGCAAATCTTTTCATGGCTCGCGCCTATGCGGGCACAGTGATGCTCGAAGGCACGACGCTATCCGAAGGGCGCGGCACGACCCGCCCGCTCGAACTTTTCGGCGCGCCCATGCTCGATACCCGCGCGCTAATCGCGGAAATGCGCACGCTTGCGCCGCATTGGCTCGCCGGATGCCGTTTGCGCGAATGCTGGTTCGAGCCGACGTTCCACAAGCACTCCGGGCAACTTTGCGCAGGAGTGCAAATCCACGTCGAAACCAGCCATTATGTTCATGCCGAGTTCCGGCCATGGCGCTTGATGGCGCTGGCATTCAAGGCCCTGCGGCGGCTCGAACCCGCCTATCCGCTATGGCGCGACTTCTCCTACGAATATGAACATGACCGTCTGGCTATCGACCTCATCAACGGCGGCCCCTCCCTGCGCGAATGGGTGGACGATGCCGCCGCCGCACCAGAAGATCTCGATGCATCGGCGAGCGCCGACGAGCGCGCCTGGCGCGAAACCAGCCGCCCATACCTGCTTTACTCCTGAAAGTCCCGGAAACCCTCCCGGAGCCGTACCGCGATGAAACACGCTCTCAAAATCTTTGCCGGCAACGCAAACGATGCTCTCACCCGCGAAATCTGTAACCGCCTCGGTCTTTCGCTTTCCCGAATCGAAATCTCGCGCTTTTCCAACGACAATCTGCACGTGCAGATACTCGAAAACGTGCGCGAACGCGATGTATTCGTGGTGCAATCATTCAGCGCGCCAGTCAGTGACCACATCATGGAATTGCTGATTACCCTTGATGCGCTGCGCAGCGCATCGGCGCAGCGCATCACGGCGGTCATACCCTATTATTCCTACGCGCGCTCCGACAAAAAAGACAAGCCGCGGATTTCGATCGCGGGTCGCCTGATGGCAGACATGCTCGTCACCGCTGGAGCCGACCGCGTATTGACCATGGATTTGCACGCCGATCAGGTACATGGTTTTTTCAGCGTGCCGGTCGATCACCTGACAGCGATCCCGGCCATCGCCGACCATTTCCGCCAGCATTACGATTTATCGAACATGGTCGCTGTAGCCACCGATGCTGGCGGGGCCAAGCGGGTCGGGCGCTTCTCCGAACGGCTCGGCATTCCGATGGCGATCATCGACAAGCGCCGCATCGACGATACGACGGTAAGCCAGGGCCAAGTGGTTGGCGACGTCCGCGGGCGCGACACAGTGATTTTCGAGGATGAAATCTCCACCGGCGGAACGCTGGTCTCGACCATAAAGACCTTGCGCGAAGCGGGTGCGCGCAGCGTACATGCCGGAGCGGCGCACGGCGTGCTGTGCGGCCCGGCCGTCGAACGCCTGCGCGAAGCGCCGATAGATTCCATCGTCGTCGCAAACACCGTGCATATCGCGCCGGAAAAGCAGGAGCAACTCAAGGAAAAGCTCACCGTGCTCACCATCGCTCCGCTACTTGCGTCGGCCATAGAGCGCATCCACAGTGGCGCCAGCGTGGGGGCGCTGTTCGCTTAGGGACACCTTGGGCAATACCGTTCGGGCTGAGTCTGCCGAATGGCGTTCTCCATGCAACTGATTGAACAAACGAAATGCAAGCCGAAGGCCAGCCCTTTTCTGTACGAAACCGCGTTCAGGCGGCCAAGCTCTCTACCGCGAACCCCACGACATTTCTATCCTTCTTGCTGAACTCAAGCCCGATCAGATGTATGGGCCGATTCAGCGAGCGGTATTTATCCGCATACCCCTTCTCCTTGATCTGAGGCAGGGCGCGGCCTTCGGCTTCATCCTCCACCACCTTGAACTCGAAGAGATAAACCTGCCCGTTGAACTTGATAGCCATATCCAATTTTCCTTGGCTGCTCACGTCTTCCGGGACGATGTCCAGCCCCAGGGCCGCAAAGCTGGCGTAAAACACGCTGGCGTAGTAGCCCTCGAATCGGTCGATATCGTTCCTGCGAAACCAGTCGTTCGGGATGCTTGCGTAGAGCGAGAAAAAAATCTCCCGAATTTTTGCAAAATCATTGAGTTCCAGCGCTTCGTAAAGGGCAAAGCTGCTCTGCACCGCCTTCTGCGGGTTCTTGACCCAATGCCCCAGAATCTCCCCCGTCAGCGCGCCGCGGACTTCACGGTTTGGGTAGCTCAAGGTGAACATGATGTTGCCGCCCAGGTTTTTCTCGCTGGCAATAGTCAGATAACCGGACTGGAACATCAGGGCTTCCGTGGAGATATCGCCCACTTCAAAAGCGGAAATCAACTCGGAAGAGCTTTCCATGTTCAAGAGCGCTGGCAAATAAACTTGTCGCTCGGTGAGCATATCCACCAGAAAGGTGGGGGTGCCTGTCTCAAACCAGAAAGAGCGGAATTCCCGCTCCCGGAACAGAAGCAACAAATCGAAAGGGTTATATACCACCTCTCCCCGCCAGTTGTAGCCGTTGTACCAATGGCGGATTTCGTCTCGATCCAATCCTTCGAGTTCGGGTGCGAATACCGTATCAACATCCGCATCCGTGTAGCCGCAAATGTCGGAAAATTTGGGCGACAGCGTAATATCCGACAAATTATTGAGGCCGGAGAAGATGTTGACTTTGCTGAACTTGGACACTCCGGTGAGCATGGCGAACTTGATGTGCGCGTCCTGGTCCTTGATGACGGAATAAAGGTCGCGCAAGCCATCGCGCATCTTGCGGGCAAGGTCCGGCGAAGTCAGCTTATCCAGAATTGGTTTGTCGTATTCATCCACCAGTATCACGACTCGCTGGCCGAACTTGGCTTCGGCTTGCAGAATTAGTTGCGAGAACTGGCCGGGAATGCTGGCGTCTTTCAGCGTCAGACCCAAACGCTCTGCATTTTCACCGAGTATCTCGCGGATTCGCTCCGCCAGCGCCTCTGCTTGCCCATTGGAAATCCCCGCTCCGAAACTGATGCGAATCACCGGGTATTTTGTCTTCCAGTCCCATTTGTCGTGGCAGTGCAAGCCGCGAAACAACGGTTCGTTGCCCGCGAACAGTTCTGCCATCGTATCCAGGAACAGGCTTTTGCCAAAGCGGCGCGGGCGGGAGAGGAAATAGGCTTTGCCTTCTCCGATCATGCGCAGGGCGAAGTCGGTTTTGTCGACGTAATAGCAGTTGTCCTCGCGGATTTCGCGGAAGGTCTGGATGCCGATGGGAAGTTTTCTACGGGACATGCCGTCCTCGATTGTCAAAGTCAGATCGTGTGCGGAATTATAGGAAGA
>JAIRWW010000146.1 GCA_031268685.1 Azoarcus sp. | reverse complement strand
ACGGGGGCCTCGCGTGGCATTGGCCGCGAAATCGCGCTGCGTTTGGCCAAAGATGGCTTTGCCGTCGTCGTCAGCTTTGTCAACAGCGCGAACAAGGCGGAGGAAGTCGTCCGCCTTATCGAAAACAGCGGCGGCACGGCATTCGCCGTCCAAAGCAATATCAGCGATCCGAATTCAGTGGAAGCGCTGTTCGACAAGGCACAAGATCAATTCGGACGTTTAGACGTCGTCGTCAACAGCGCTGGCGTCATGGCTCTTTCCAGGATCGCCGATGCGAACCTGAGCGCCTTCGATAACGTCATCAACACGAACCTGCGCGGCGCATTCATTGTCCTTGGCCAAGCTGCCAAGCGGATCGGCATCGGAGGCCGCATCATTACGCTTTCTAGCAGCGTGATTGCAAAGGCATTCCCTGGCTATGGCGCTTACATTGCCTCCAAAGCTGGCGTCGAAGGTTTGGTTCACGTCTTGGCTAACGAACTGCGCGGACGCAACATCACCGTCAACGCAGTTGCGCCGGGGCCGGTTGCCACGGATCTGTTCATGGCCGGCAAAACGCCAGAAGAAGTAGAGCGGCTTTCCAAGCTAGCTCCTCTGGAGCGGCTGGGGCAACCCGAAGACATCGCTAATCTGGTGTCCTTCCTGGCTGGCGCTGAAGGCGGCTGGGTCAATGGGCAGGTGCTTCGTGCCAATGGCGGCTTTGCCTAAAATCGGAAGGACGATGAAGGCGGCAGCGCGGATTCCATGACGTCAAACTAAAGCATCGCCCGAGTTGACACCTGTGTACCAGCAAGGCGCTTTCCGACTTGGTGCGTCTGTATGAGTTCCTGGCGCCGCTCAACTGTTTGGCCCCTAAGCCTGCCGAAAGGCATTTTCATGGAATCGAGGGCTTCGACGGGCCTGACCCGGCAGGCCCCCAGCCCTAACGAATAGAAAACTATCCGGAGATTCCCATGCGCATCCTGGCCGATCTCGCATGCGCGTGCAGCCCTTCACCATCGGCCAGGATAGCGGCAGTGCGCGCGAGTTGCTGCGCGCCAGCTTCCGAAATTTGCACAATGCTGCTGCGTTTCTGGAAGTCGTAAGTTCCGAGCGGCGACGAAAAGCGGGCGCTGCGCATCGTCGGCAACACATGGTTGGGGCCGGCACAGTAATCGCCCAAAGCCTCCACCGCCCAGTGGCCGACGAAAATCGCCCCGGCGTGGCGGATATGACCAATCCAGCCTTCGGCGTCGTCGAGCGAGAGTTCGAGATGTTCGGGAGCAATGCGGTTGGCAATCTCGCAAGCCTGTTCCAGGCTGTCGACCCGGATCAAGGCCCCCCGGCCCGCCAGCGATCTGGCGATGGTTTCGCGTCTGGGCATTTCGGGCAGCAGGCGGTCGATGGCCGCATGCACGGCGTCGATGAAAGCGGCATCGGTACACAGCAGTATGGATTGCGCCAATTCATCGTGCTCGGCCTGCGCGAACAAATCCATTGCCACCCACTCGGCATGACCGCTGCCATCGGAAACAATCAACACCTCCGAAGGGCCGGCCACCATGTCGATACCCACCGTACCAAACACCCGCCGCTTGGCTTCGGCGACGAAAGCGTTGCCTGGGCCGACGACCTTATCTACCTGGGCAATGGTTTGCGTGCCATAAGCGAGCGCCGCCACTGCCTGTGCGCCGCCGATGGTGAAAACGCGATCCACGCCGGTAATCGCCGCCGCCGCCAGCACCAGCGGATTTTTTTCGCCGCGCGGCGTGGGCACCGTCATGATGAGTTCGCCGACGCCAGCCACTTTGGCCGGGATGGCATTCATCAGCACCGAACTGGGATAAGCCGCCCGCCCGCCCGGCACGTACAGGCCGACGCGATCAAGCGGCGTGACCTTCTGCCCGAGAATCGTACCGTCGGCTTCGGCATGGAGCCACGATTCAAGCTTTTGGCGCTCGTGATAGGCGCGCACCCGTCCGGCGGCGATTTCCAGCGCCTCGCGCTGAGGATCGCCGAGAGAGTCCAGCGCCGCCCGCAATTCGCTTCCGGGCAATTCCAGCGCGGCCATCGAAGCGGCATCCAGTCCGTCGAAGCGCCGGGTGTATTCGATTACGGCGGCATCGCCCCGCATGCGCACAGCGCGCAAAATTTCGGTCACGGCGGCGTTTATGCGCTCGTCGTCGGCGCTCTCGAAGGCCAGCAGCGCATCGAGTGTGTCGGAAAAATCGGAAGAATTGGCATCGAGACGGCGTATGGGTGTCTGGCTCATGGTCGGTATCCGGTAACGGGGCGGGGCGGATCGAAAACGGAGTTTCAGCGCTCAGACGCGGACAGCGCTGGCAAAAGCATCGAGCAGGGGCTGGATAAGTTCGCGCTTGAGCTTGAGCGCGGCCTGATTGACGATCAAGCGCGAACTTATGGGCATGATTTCTTCGACTTCTTCCAGGCCATTGGCGCGCAGAGTGCTGCCCGAAGATACGAGATCGACTATGGCGTCGGCCAGCCCCACAAGCGGAGCCAGTTCCATCGAGCCATAGAGCTTGATGAGATCGACGTGCATCCCCTTGCCCGCGAAATGCGCCTTGGCCGATTCGATGTACTTGGTGGCCACGCGGATGCGCCCGCCGGGCCGGGCCGCCGCCGCGTAATCGAAGCCCTTTTTCACAGCCACGCACAAGCGGCAGCGCGCGATATTGAGGTCGAGCGGCTGATACAAACCCGCTCCGCCGTGTTCGAGCAATACATCCTTGCCAGCGACGCCCAAATCGGCCGCGCCATGCTGCACGTAAGTCGGCGTATCGGTGGCGCGCACGATTACCAAGCGCACGCCGGGCCGGTTGGCGCCGATGATGAGCTTGCGCGAACGCTCCGGATCGTCGGTAGGCACAATGCCCGCTGCGGCAAGCAAGGGCAGGGTTTCTTCAAAGATACGGCCTTTGGAAAGAGC
>JAIRWW010000245.1 GCA_031268685.1 Azoarcus sp. | reverse complement strand
ATGCTGCGGCACGGAAGATTTCGTGCACCTGCTCTGGCGGCGTGCGCAGCGGTTTTTTAGTTTTCTTCGCGCCGCCGCCCGCCATGCAGGCCGAGTTGCCTGAGCTTGCGGTAAAGGTGAGTGCGTTCGAGTCCGGTTTTTTGCGCCAGCCTGGTCATGTTGCCTTTTTCGAGGCGCAGGTGATACTCGAAATAGATGCGCTCGAATATTTCACGTGCCTCGCGCAAGGGCTGGTCGAAGGAAACCGTGGCCGAAGATTCGACGACAGCGCCCGACAGAGGCAAGCTGTTTTCGGGCATGGAGATTTCTTCTTCCGGCGCTGCCAGCGCCAGCCCGCGGATTGCTGCGTGGAGTTCGCTATAGCCGTTGTGCCAGTCGCGGCGCTGCAAGTGCGCCAGCGCCGCAGTGGACAGGCGGCGCGGCGGCACTTCACCGGTTTCTACGAGATGGCGCAGTATGCGGCAGGCCAATTCGGGCAGGTCGGCGCGGATGTCGACGAGCGCGGGCGAACTCAGGACGTGGGCGAACAGGCGTTCGACCAGATCTGCGTCCCAAGCCGCGGCCAGCAAGTCTTCGCGGCCAGCCCCACTGACGACTAGCAAGCGGATGTCGTAGCGGTCGAGACGTTCGAGGATGTAGGCAAGATTTTTTTGCAGCGGGCGCGACAGATGTTCCAGGCTAGTGAGATAGATCTGCCCGCCCTGGCATGAAGCCAGCCGCGCCGGGTCGATCAGACCGTTGCGCGCATCAAAGACGCACCAGGGTGCGCCCGAGGTCTGAAGGCTGCGGGCGGCGAGTTCGGCCAGATGATCCGCCCCGCTCCGAAACAGGATCAGGCGCGATTGCGTGGCGGTCTGGCGCAGGCGGCGGTACAGGTCGCGCAGCAGGGGCGACTCTGGAAAGGCCGCGAGCGTCAACGGCGTCGATGCGAGTGTGGGGGGGGTGCGTTGCAGGCCGCGCTTGACAGCGGAAAGCAACTTTTGCAGCGAGATGGGTTTTTCGAGATAGTCAATGGCGCCGATGCGGGTGGCTTCCACGGCGGTATCTATGGTGCCGTGGCCGGACATCATCACCACGGGCATGGTGAGTTGCCCTCCGGCAGCCCATTCTTTGAGCAGGGTTATCCCGTCAGTGTCAGGCATCCAGATGTCCAGCAATACCATGTCCGGGCAGGATGCATTGCGAACAGCCCTGGCGGAGGCAGCATCTTCAGCCAAGATTACGTCATATCCCTCGTCGCGCAGGATTTCTGAGAGGAGTTCGCGGATACCGATTTCATCGTCAACGATAAGTATTTTTGCCATTTTTAAATTTCACCACTGGTTATTACCGTGCGCAGACGAATGCGCAATTCAGCGCCACCACCGTCGCGATTGGCGATCTTCACCTCGCCGCCATGTTCGGCGACTATCTTTTTTATCATGGCCAAGCCCAGGCCAGTGCCTTTGGCCTTGGTCGTGAAGTAAGGCTCGAACGCATGCGCCAAAACTTTCGGCGGAAACGCGGGGCCGTTGTCGACACATGACAATAGTACGTTATTGCCATCCGTGCAGGCAGCCAACACGATTTCGCCATCATCGCGTCCGGCCAGCGCGTCCTGTGCGTTTTGTAGCATATTGTGGACGATCTGGCGAATTTGAGAAGCATCGCCGAGTACCTGCGGTAAATCTGCGGATACTTGCAGGCTGATTTTTACTGGCGCGCTTTCGTAGAGTATCAGTATCTCGCGCATCAGTTCCCCAAGGTCGAGCGGCGCTAGCGTAGGCGCGGGCAGGCGGGCGTAGTCGCGGAAGGCATTGACCAGGTTTTTGACTGCTTCCACCTGATTGACGATGGTCGTGGTGGAGCGTTCAAGTATCTGCCTGCCGGTTTCGTCGAGTTGAGCGGAAATTTTGACGGCGAGCCGTTCGGCGGAAAGCTGGATCGGCGTCAGGGGATTTTTGATTTCATGCGCGAGCCGCCGGGCGACTTCGGCCCAGGCGGCAGTGCGCTGCGCTTCGATAAGGCGGGAGATGTCGTCGAATACCGCCACAAGTCCACCTCCGCTGCCCTCGGGCAAGCGCGAGCCGTGTATAAGCAAAGTGAGCGGCATGCGGTCGGGGAGCGGGATTTCGATTTCGGTGTGCCAATCGCGCTCGTGCGCGGCAAAACCCGAGGCCAGCGCATCGCGCAATATCGTGTGGCGCGGCCAGTCGGCAAGCTCGATTTCCTCGAAGCCGCTGAGATCATCGCCGAGAATGTCGAGCGCGCCGCGGTTGGCCGCGCGCAGGGCGCCGGCGGGAGTGAATACCAGTACGCCGGTCGACAAATTGGCAAGCACGCTTTCGAGATAGGCGCGGGCCGATTCCACTTCTGCGCGGCTTGCGTCGGTTTGCGCGCGCGCTTCTTCGAGCTGACGGGTCATCTGGCTGAAAGATTGCGTCAGCACACCCAATTCGTCGCGCGCGGGCAGTGCGCGGCGCGGGCTGAAATCACCCTGGGCGACAGCCTGGGTGCCTTCGGCAAGTATCCGCAAAGGTGCAGCAAGCCGCCGGGTGAGGATGAAGGCGACCGCCATGGCGGTCAGGAGCGCCAACAGCATGGTGAGCGTGAGTGTCAGCGTGTATATGAGCTTGAGGTCGGCGCGACCCAAGGTAAGCTGCTGATAGTCGCGGTAAGCCTCCTGCACTGCTTCGGCGTGCCTGCCGAAGGCTTCGGGAACGGGCTGGATCAGTTGGAGCAACCTGGGTTCGTCGGTCAGCTTGCGGCCCTCGACCGGCACCAGCAGGCGGATGACCAAGCGTCCGTCGGGGTCGCTTTCCACCATGCTGAGGCCGCGATTCTGGTATGCCTGTCTCAATTGCTGAATCGGCGGGGTATCCGGAAGCAGGCGTACTACGCCGTCGTCGATAGCTGTGACCTGTACTTGGCCGT
>JAIRWW010000131.1 GCA_031268685.1 Azoarcus sp. | reverse complement strand
TTTTGGGCGGTCATGCAGGTTCTTCGCGGTTTTCTCGATCCGGCGGGACGGCCTTGCGTGCTTACCATCGGCAATTTCGATGGCCTGCACTTGGGGCATCGGGCGCTTTTGGGCTTGCTCGCCGATGAGGCGCGCGCGCGCGGCTTGCCTGCTGTCGTGCTGACTTTCGAGCCGCATCCGCGTGAATATTTCGCACCCGGAAACGCTCCGGCGCGCATTACTTCGCTGCGCGAGAAATTGCCCCTGCTGGCCGCCAGCCGGGTGGATCGTGTGCATGTGCAGCGTTTCGATGCGCGCTTTGCCCGCCTTGGCGCGGCGGAATTCATCAACGCGGCGCTGGTGCGCGGTTTGCGGGTGCGGCATCTCCTCATAGGCGACGATTTCCGGTTCGGAGACCGTCGCGACGGGGATTTCGCCATGTTGCAGGCGGCGGGCCAGGAACACGGTTTCAGCGTCGAGGCGATGACGACATTGGCCGTCGCTGGCGAGCGGGCTTCCAGTTCGGCGGTGCGCGAGGCGCTCGAAGCGGGCGATCTCGATCACGCGGCGCGTTTGCTCGGACGCTCATATGCGGTAAGCGGGCGGGTTGCGAGGGGCGACCGGATCGGGCGGCAGATCGGTTTTCCGACGCTCAACCTGCCGTTGCGGCAACGCCGCCCGCCCGTCTTGGGCGTGTTCGCGGTGGCGGTCGAAGGGCTGGGAGAAAGCCGCTTGCCCGGCGTCGCCAATGTCGGGCGGCGTCCGACTATTGGCGGCGATCCTCGGCTCGAAGTCCATTTGCTCGACTGGGAAGGCGACTGCTATGGCGCTCGCTTGCGGGTAGTCTTTTTACACAAATTGCGCGACGAGCTTCGTTTCTCGTCGCTTGATGCGCTCAAGGCGCAGATTGCGTGCGATGTTTCCGTGGCGCGCGACTGGTTTTCCCGCCAGCCGGACGCTTTGCACGCTTGAGAACGTTCAGGATAAGGCCATGGCCAATTACAGAGATACGCTAAATCTGCCCGATACGCCTTTTCCCATGCGCGGCGATTTGCCCAGGCGCGAACCGGGCTGGATCGCGAAATGGCAACAGAGAAAGCTCTATCAGCGCATCCGCGCGGCGAGCGCCGGGCGGCCCCGTTTTATTCTGCACGACGGCCCGCCATATGCGAACGGGCATCTGCATCTCGGCCATGCGCTCAACAAGATTCTCAAGGATATCGTCGTGCGCGCCAAGACGCTGTCTGGGTTTGATGCGCCGTATGTGCCGGGCTGGGACTGCCACGGCCTGCCGATAGAGCACAAGGTTGAAGTCACGCACGGCAAGCACTTGCCTGCCGCCAGGGTGCGCGAGTTGTGCCGCGCCTATGCCGCCGGGCAAGTGGATATCCAGAAGGCCGAGTTCATCCGGCTGGGCGTGCTCGGCGATTGGGACAATCCTTATCTCACGATGAACTTCGCCAACGAGGCGAACGAAATCCGGGCGCTCGCCGAGATGGTGAAGCGCGGCTATGTTTTCAAGGGCCTGAAGCCGGTGAACTGGTGCTTCGATTGCGGTTCGGCGCTGGCCGAGGCCGAGGTCGAATATGCCGACAAGACATCGCCGACGATAGATGTGGCGTTTCCTGTGAGCGATGCTCATGCGGATCGGCTGGCGGCGGCTTTCGGGCTGGCGCGGCTCGACAGGCCCGCCGCGGCGGTGATCTGGACGACGACGCCCTGGACGATTCCTGCCAATCAGGCGCTCAACGTTCATCCGGCGCTCGATTATGTGTTGGTCGATGCTGGCGAGCGCTTGCTGGTGCTGTCGAAGGATCTGGCCGAAGAGGCGTTGGCGCGCTACAAGCTTGCGGGCAAGATTGTTGCCATGGCCAAGGGCGCGGCGCTGGAAAAAATCGAATTTCGCCATCCGTTCTACGACCGCGTTGCGCCGGTCTATCTTGCCACTTACGTTGGCAATGATGCTGGCACCGGCATTGTGCATTCGGCTCCGGCACATGGCGTGGACGACTTCAATTCGTGGCTGGCTTATGGGCGCGGCCGCGACGAGATTTTGTCCATCGTTGCGGATGACGGTTCATATGTTGAGGATTTGCCGTTTTTTGGCGGCATGAATGTCTGGAAAGCCAACGCGGCTGTGGTCGATAAGTTGTCCGAAACCGGCGCGCTGCTCTCGCACGGCAAGATCGTGCATAGCTACATGCATTGCTGGCGGCACAAGACGCCGCTCGTCTATCGCGCTACGGCGCAATGGTTCGTGGGCATGGATCGCAAGGCGGCGGACGGTTCAACCCTGCGCGAGCGGGCGCTCAAGGCCGTGGCGGAGACGCGCTTCTTTCCCGCCTGGGGGCAGGCGCGGCTGCATGCGATGCTTGCCGACCGGCCCGATTGGTGCATTTCTCGCCAGCGTGATTGGGGCGTGCCGATTCCGTTTTTCGTGCACAAAAAGAGCGGTGCATTGCATCCGCGTACCGTCGAATTGATGGAAGCCGTCGCGCAGCGGGTAGAAAAGGCGGGTATCGAAGCCTGGTTCAGCCTCGACGCCGCCGAACTGTTGGGCGCGGAAGCCGCCGATTACGACAAGATCGGCGATACGCTCGATGTCTGGTTCGATTCCGGCACGACGCACAGGCATGTGCTGCATGGCTCCCACCCGGACGGGCATGCCTGCGGCCCGAGCGCCGATCTCTATCTCGAAGGTTCGGATCAGCATCGCGGCTGGTTCCATTCCTCGCTGCTCACGGGCGTTGCCATCGACGGGCATGCGCCTTATCGCGCGCTGCTCACGCACGGCTTCACCATCGATGGGCAGGGCCGCAAGATGAGCAAGTCGCTGGGCAACACCATCGCGCCGCAGGATGTTATCGACGGCAAAATCCGCGACGAAAAAGGCAAGCCGATTGCGGGCGGGGCGGAAATCCTGCGCCTGTGGGTGGCGTCTACTGATTATTCCGGCGAACTCGCATTCTCGCCCGAGATTATGAAGCGCGTGGTCGAGGCTTATCGCCGCATCCGCAATACGGTGCGTTTCCTGCTCGCCAATACCGCGGATTTCGATGCCGCCAATGACTTGCTGCCGGCCGCCGACTGGCTGGAAATAGATCGCTATGCTCTCGTCCTCATCCGCAAGCTGCAAGCGCAGGCGCTGGCCGATTACGAGCGCCACGAATTCCACCGCGTTGTGCAAGCCTTGCAAACCTTCTGTTCCGAGGATTTGGGGGCCTTCTATCTCAATATCCTGAAAGACCGCCTCTACACCACGGCGCAGAAATCGCGCGCGCGCCGTTCGGCGCAAAGCGCGCTCTGGCACATCGCGCAGGCGCTCACCCGTTTGATGGCGCCGATCCTCGCCTTCACCGCGGAGGAAATCTGGCAGACGCTCACCGGCGATCCGGAAGATTCGGTGATGCTGCACACTTGGCACGATCTTCCGTCCGTGCCCGATGAAGCCGCGCTCATCCAACGCTGGGCGCATATTGCCGCCGTGCGGGCCGATGTGCTGAAGGCGCTCGAAGCCCTGCGCATCGAGGGCAGGATAGGCGCGGATTTGCAGGCGGCCATCACAATCCATGCCGACGGCGAACAATACGATGCGCTTGCCGCGCTCGGCGATGATCTCAAATTCATCTTTATTGTTTCCGCCGCCGCGCTGGAGCGCGGCGCGTTCCAGATCGAAACCGCTCCCGCCACCGGCGCGAAATGCGAACGCTGCTGGCACGTGCGCGAGGACGTTGGCGCGGACGCCGGACATCCCGAGTTGTGCGGACGTTGCGCCAGCAACCTCTTTGGCGACGGCGAGGTGCGCAATCATGCCTGAGCGCAGCGCCTTTCGCGCCATGGCGCCCTGGCTTGCGCTCATCGTTCTGGTGGCGGCGTTCGACCAGATCACCAAAGACTTGATACTTGCCCGGTTTGCACGCGGCGAGCATATCGAAGTCACCAGCTTTTTCGACTTGGTTCTTGCCTTCAATCCGGGAGCGGCCTTCAGTTTTCTGGCAGGACAACCGGGTTGGCAACGCTGGTTCTTCGCCACGCTGTCCATTGCGGTAAGCGTTTGGCTGTTGGTGCTGATCTGGCAGCAGCGCCGCGAGCGCCTCTTGCCCGCCGCGCTTTCGCTCATTGTCGGCGGCGCGATTGGCAATGTCATCGACCGTTTCGCCCATGGCGCGGTCGTCGACTTTCTCTCTTTTCATGCCGGGCAGTATTACTGGCCCGCGTTCAACCTCGCCGATTCGGCAATCACCCTCGGCGTCTGCCTGATGCTTATTGCCCAGTTCAAGGGCAAACCCAATAAGGCAAAGTCCATTGACAATCGTACAGGTATTATGTAAATGTCGACAAGATGGCCGGATCGGGCGCCATACGAGAAAAACATATGGACATATTGAAATACCTCAAGATAGTTTTCATGCGCTACCCTAGGCCGGGTCATCGGCTGGAAGATGTAATGCCCGTGGATGAGTCACAGCGGCTCCCAAAGGTGCGCGGCAACATCTATGCGCAGCAAGGAAAGATACTCACCCAGAGCCGGAGGGAAGCCCTGCGGGAGGATGCGCTGGCAGTTCGGGAAAAGGCGTGTGCGTCGTATGCTCAGAAGAAATCT
>JAIRWW010000051.1 GCA_031268685.1 Azoarcus sp. | reverse complement strand
CCCATAGGCTTCGATCTGGCCGATCTACGCGGCTACCACTATCACAGCGGGCTAGTGTTCGCCGCCTATGGCGGCGGCGCGCCTGCGGCGCTGGCCCTGGGCGGGCGTTACGACCGCGTGGCCGAAGCCTTCGGACGTGCTCGTCCGGCAACAGGCTTCAGCCTCGATTTGAGAGAATTGGTGCAATACTCGCCGAACGCGGCCTTGGCCGGGGCTATCCTAGCTCCGGCTGCGAAAGACGACCCGGCTCTGGCCGATGAAATTGCGCGTTTGCGGAATGAAGGCGAAATCGTTGTGGACGCATTGCCCGGACACGATGGAACATGGAAAGATGCCGGTTGCGACCGGCGGCTGGTGAAGCGCGAGGGCCGTTGGACGCTCGCGGCGCTTCACGAAGAGGAGTAGGCATGGCGAAGAACGTGGTCGTAGTTGGCACGCAATGGGGCGATGAAGGCAAAGGCAAGATCGTTGACTGGCTGACCGATCATGCCCAGGGCGTGGTGCGCTTTCAGGGCGGACACAACGCCGGTCACACACTCGTAGTCGGCAAAAACGAATACAAACTCAACCTCGTACCCTCGGGCATCGTGCATGAGGGGGTGGCCTGTTTCATCGGCAATGGCGTGGTGTTGGACATCCACCACCTGCTGAGTGAAATCCGCGTACTGGAAGCAGGGGGCATCGAAGTGCGCAAGCGCCTCAAAGTGAGTCCCGGCTGTCCCCTGATACTCGGCTATCACAGCGCGCTCGATATTGCCCGCGAGGCGGCCAAAGCCGCTGACGACAAAATCGGTACCACGGGCAAAGGCATAGGCCCGGCCTACGAAGACAAAGTCGCCCGCCGCGCCCTGCGGGTCTACGACCTGTTCGACCGCAAGCGCTTTGCCGACAAGCTCCGCGCCAATCTCGACTATCACAACTTCGTGCTGACGCAATACCTGAAAGCGCCCGCGGTAGATTTCCAGGCAGTATTTGACCAAGCCATGGCAGATGGCGAAGAACTGCGCCCGATGGTGACCGATGTCTCTGCCGGACTGCATGCGATCAACCGGGACGGCGGCTCGCTCCTGTTCGAGGGCGCGCAAGGCACGCTGCTCGACATCGACCATGGCACCTACCCCTTCGTAACATCGAGCAACTGCGCCGCCGGGCAAGCCGCCGCCGGCTCCGGCGTGGGGCCGGGAAGCCTGCACTACGTACTTGGCATCACCAAAGCATATTGCACCCGCGTCGGCGGCGGTCCCTTTCCGACCGAACTCGACATCGAAACCGCCGGATCTCCCGGCGAACAAATGTCTACGCGCGGACGCGAAATCGGCACCGTCACCAAGCGCAAGCGGCGTTGCGGCTGGCTCGACCTGGCCGCGCTCAGGCGCTCGATCATCATCAATGGCGTCACCGGCCTGTGCATCACCAAGCTCGACGTGCTCGACGGCCTTGCCGAACTCAGACTATGCACCGGCTACACGCTGGATGGCGAGCGGATCGACCTTCTACCCCTGGGCGCGGAAGAAGTAAGCCGCTGCAAACCGATCTATGAAACCCTGCCGGGCTGGAGCACATCGACCATGGGGGCGAAAGACTGGAGCGGTCTGCCGCAGGAAGCGCGAGCCTACCTGCATCGCATCGAAGAAATCTGCGAAGCCCCCATCGACGTGATCTCGACCGGCCCTGAGCGCAAAGAAACGATCCTGCGCCGTCATCCATTTGGCGTGTAACCGGCTCCAGAAGCAGTTTCAGGCGACCACGACCGGAATCTTCCCGATTCTCGCCTGCCACTCCTTTGGCCCCGTCTGGTGCACGCTGACGCCGGTGGAGTCGACCGCCACCGTTACCGGCATATCCTCGACGCTGAACTCATAAATCGCTTCCATGCCGAGATCGCCGAAGGCGACGACCTTTGCCGCCTTGACCGCCTTCGAGACCAAATAAGCAGCGCCGCCGACGGCCATCAGATACGCCGACCGGTTATCCCGGATCGCCTCGATCGCAGCCGGGCCGCGTTCGGATTTGCCGATCATGGCGATCAATCCGGTCTGCTCCAGCATCATGCGGGTGAATTTATCCATGCGCGTCGCCGTAGTCGGGCCAGCGGGGCCGACAGCCTCGTCGCGCACCGGGTCGACCGGGCCTACGTAATAGATAACGCGGTTGCTGAAATCGACCGGCAGCTTTTCGCCCCTGGCGAGCATCTCCTGAATGCGCTTGTGGGCGGCGTCGCGTCCGGTGAGTATCTTCCCGTTCAAGAGCAATGCCTGGCCGGGCTTCCACGCGGCGACTTCTTCCCTGCTCAGCGTGTCGAGGCTGACTCGGGTCGCGGACATCGTATCTGGCTTCCACGTAACCTGTGGCCAGTCTTCGAGCCGGGGCGGCGCGAGCGCGGCGGGGCCGGAACCGTCGAGATGGAAATGCACATGGCGGGTGGCGGCACAGTTGGGGATCATCACCACAGGTTTGGAAGCGGCATGCGTCGGGTAATCGAGCACCTTCACATCGAGCACGGTCGAAAGCCCCCCGAGACCCTGTGCGCCAATGCCCAGCGCGTTAACCTTTTCCATCAGTTCGAGCCGGAGTTCCTCGCTGCGGGAGAGCGTCTCGCCGCGGGCGGCCTTGTCGCGCAACAGATGGATATCGACCGGCGCCATCAACGCCTCCTTAGCCAGCAGCGCGGCCTTTTCAGGCGTACCGCCGATGCCGATGCCCAGAATACCCGGCGGACACCAGCCAGAACCCATAGTCGGCACAGTTTTCAGCACCCATTCGACGATATCGTCGGACGGATTCAACATCGCCATCTTTGCCTTGTTTTCCGAGCCTCCGCCCTTGGCCGCACAGACGACTTCCACCCTGTCGCCGGGGACAACTTCGTAATGCACAACCGCTGGCGTATTGTCGCGGCTGTTTTGGCGCTTGCCCGCCGGGTCGAGCAGCACCGAAGCGCGCAATTTATTATCCGGATTGGTATAAGCGCGGCGCACGCCCTCATCGACCATCTCCTGCACGCTGCGTGTGGCCTGCCATTGCACATTCATGCCAATCTTGAGAAAGACCACGGCAATGCCTGTGTCCTGACAGATCGGGCGATGCCCCTCGGCGCTCATGCGCGAATTAGTGAGAATCTGCGCGATGGCGTCCTTCGCGGCGGGGCTTTCCTCGCGCGCCCAGGCTTCGCCGAGCGCCTGGACAAAATCGAGAGGGTGGTAATAGCTGATGAACTGGAAAGCATCGGCAATGGATTGGATCAGGTCTTCTTCGCGGATTACGGCCATGAGGTGTCTCCTTTTAGTTCCAGGTAAGCTTCGGACAAATCTTGCCCGCCCCGGGCGAGCCTATATAAGGCATTGATTTCATATAAGGTATGTGGTCCTTAGCGGGGGCGAAGCGGACGCGATTGCCCAGAGCTTCCATAGAATGGTTTGCTTGGAGGAAGGGATTCTACATTCAACGTAATGTTGGTTTGATTCCCGCCCGTTCAGGCCGGGCTTGCCGAAGCTCCTGGATCAATCCGTATCCGCTCGGGCCGATGCCACCGGCTGCATCGGCCAAATCCGCTTCGGCTACAATGCAGGCCATGCGCAAACCCTTTCTCTCCCCCCGCAACGATGTGATCTTCGTGCGACGTGAAGTCGCTTGGTTCATTGCTTCACTGCTTTGACAGGAGGAAGCCTGATGTTCCGTCATCAGTAGCCTACCGGTGCATGCGCGATTGGT
>JAIRWW010000044.1 GCA_031268685.1 Azoarcus sp. | reverse complement strand
GGTGTTTGGACGTGCAGTTCAATGAGGATCAGTCACGTATACGTAGCGGCTATGCCGCCAACAACTTGACCATCGTCCGCCACATCGTGGTGAATCTGTTGCGGCTCAATACCACACGCAAAGCGAGTATCAAGTCAAAACGGATGCTCGCTGCTGCCATTGACCAGTTTCGCGCTGAATTGCTTGGAATTATGACATAAAGGTGCGATTGCCCTGGGAGAAACCCCAACTCCAGTGCTAATTGACGAGTTTCATTCCCCTCGTAAGCGCGATCCATGAGCAGATGGACTGCACATCTTAGCGCGCCGATACCTGGAAGCAGCGCACGGCATGCCCTTCGCCCAGATTTTGCACAGACGGATAAGCTTCGCGGCAGGCGTCGTTTGCCAGCGGGCACCGTGGGTGAAAGTGGCAGCCAGCCGGTTGCGCGAGCGGCGAGGGCGGTTCCGCCATCGCGCTGGGTTTTTCTTTCGTCGCGCTGTCGTTCGCGCCCGGTTCTGCATCTACGCGGGGCACGGCGGCGAGCAACATCCGGGTATAAGGGTGCTCCGGCGTTTCCAGCACCCGCGCCGCCGGGCCTTGTTCGACGATGCGGCCAAGATACATCACCGCCACGTCGTCGGCCATATAGCGCACGACGGCGAGATTGTGGGTGATGAAAAGGTAGGCCAGCCCCCGCTCCTGCTGTAGCTCGCACATCAGGTTGAGCAATTGCGCCTGCACCGATACGTCGAGCGCGCTCGTCGGTTCGTCGCAGACGATGATTTGAGGCGAGACCGCCAGCGCGCGGGCTATGGCAATGCGCTGGCGCTGGCCGCCGGAGAATTCATGCGGGTAACGCCAGCGCATTGCTGGCGTAAGACCGATGCGTTCGAGCAAACCATCAACGATGCGCTGGCGCGAGGCCGCATCGCCGCCGACGCCCAGGCTGAGCATGCCTTCTTCGAGTATTTCTCCGACGCACAGGCGCGGGTTGAGAGATGCAAATGGGTCCTGGAACACCATTTGTACCGCGCGCCGCATGTTGCGCACGGCGCTGCGGTCTTGCGGCCTCAGGGGAGAGCCACCGAAAGTCACGGTTCCGCCCGTGAGAGGGGTCAGTTGCAGGATGGCTCGCCCCACCGTGGTTTTGCCGCAACCCGATTCGCCGACCAGGGCGAGCGTCCGCCCCGCCGTCAGGCGCAAACCGACGCCATCGACCGCCCGCAACCAATCCACTGTGCGCCGCAACAGCCCCTTTTTTACCGGAAAGTGAACAGCGAGATCGTGGACTTCGAGCACCGGCGCGCTGGCTGGCTGGTAGGCCGCAGCCGCCCCGGCGGAGAACTTTTGCCGGATCTGCACATCGCCGCCGCCGTCGTAGAGATGGCAGCGCACATGCCGTTCGTCCACCTTGTGCCAGCCGGGCGCATCGGTTTGGCAGCGTCCGGTCGCGCGCGGGCAGCGCGCCGCGAAGCGGCAGCCGGTGAAATGCCGGTCGAGCGGCGGTACGCCGCCAGGCAGGGCGGCGAGCATGTGTCCGCGCGCCGCGCCATCGGGCAGGGCGGCAAAAAGCCGTTGAGCATAGGGATGCAGGGGCGCGGCGAAAAATTCTTCGCGCCGCCCGCTTTCGATCAATTCTCCGGCATAGAGCAGGCCGATGCGGTGCGCGACGCGCGCGACGACGCCGAGGTCGTGGGTGATCAGCAGCATTGCCATGCCGCGCTCGGACTGGAGGCGGGCGAGCAGGTCGAGCACTTGCGCCTGGATGGTGACATCGAGCGCCGTGGTGGGTTCGTCGGCGATCAGTACTTCAGGCTCCCCGGCGAGCGCCATGGCGATCATCGCCCGTTGTTTCATGCCGCCGGAGAATTGGAAGGGATAATCATTGAGCCGCGCCGCGGCGGAAGGAATGCCGACCGCTTCGAGCAAGCGCCGCGCTTCCGCCCTG
This sequence comes from Azoarcus sp., assembly GCA_031268685.1. Lineage (GTDB taxonomy): Bacteria > Pseudomonadota > Gammaproteobacteria > Burkholderiales > Rhodocyclaceae > WRNU01. Next base: position 1,397 of record JAIRWW010000044.1, on the reverse strand, counting down.
GCCGCCGCGCCCGTGAGGCCGCGATGCAGCGCCAGCGCCTCGCCGATCTGCGCCGCTATCGTCATCACGGGGTTGAGGCTGGTGGCGGGTTCCTGAAAGATCATACCGATGCGCCCGCCGCGCACTTCGCGCATTCTCGCTTCGGGCAGGGCCAGCAGATCGTCGCCGCCCAAGCGCACTCGTCCGGCGGCGATGCTCGCTACTCCAGGCAGCAGGCGGGCAATGGCCAGCGCCGTCATCGACTTTCCGCAGCCAGATTCACCCAACAGCGCGAAAGTTTCTCCTGCGGCGATCGACAAGCCTACGCCATCGACTGGATGCACTGTGCCCCTGGCACCGCGAATTTCTACCGACAGGTTTTCGACTTCGAGCAAAGCGGTTGCCGCGCGCGCTGTGCCAGCCATTGCCCGTTTCCTTTACTTGCGGGCCGTCCGGGCCGAAAAGGGAAAACGGTTCAATGAATACTCCGGTTGTCGCTGCCGTGATGGTCGTCGCCCTCGCCATGTACATGACCATGGGCGATTTCTTCCGCCGTGGCAGGGCGCACATCGGTGACGAGTATATCGAAAATCAGTGCAGTGCCCGCAAGCGGATGATTGCCATCGACGACGACCTTGCCATCGGCAATTTCGGTGATGTGGAAGATTTCTTCGCCCGTGTCGCTGACCCGCTCGAAAGCCATGCCGACTTCAGCGTTTTCCGGGAAAAGCTCGGCATCTTCGACCGCCACCAGTTCCTCGTTGTAATCGCCGAAAGCATCTTGCGGCTGCAATTTGACTTTGAGCGTGTCACCGATTTTCTTGCCATGCAAGGCTTCTTCCAGCTTGGGGAAAATGCCGTCGTAGCCGCCATGCAGGTAAATGAGGGGCTGCCGGCCATCGTCGATTACGGTGCCCTCGGCGTCGATGACTGTATAGTTGAGTGTAACGACGCAATTTTTGATGATTTCATTTGGCATGATTTGGGCTGATCCTCTTGACGGCAAGCGGACGAACATAACGCACGCGCGCGTTCGACTCAAGGGGAATTTGCACTTGCCGCCGCCATTCGCCCCGAATATTGACTCGCAGGGCGGCCTGAAACAGGACTAAAGCATACCGGTATTGGAAAATTGCATCGGATATGTATATACTTACAGGCGTTGAAACATCTTCCGCGAATCCGCCCATGAACCTGCATTTGACTGCCCGGCAGAAAGAAATTTTGGACTTTATTGCCAACACCTTGGCGCTCGAAGGCCGCCCACCCACGCGCACCGAAATTTGCACTGCTTTCGGCTTCCGCTCGCCCAATGCCGCCGAAGGGCATTTGCGCGCCCTTGCCGCCAAGGGCGTCATCAAAATCGACGAAAGACTGGCGCGCGGCATTCGTCTTCCCGAACCGGCGGGGCTGCCCAT
>JAIRWW010000029.1 GCA_031268685.1 Azoarcus sp. | reverse complement strand
CTCGTCATTGCGAGCCGAAGGCGAAGCAATCCAGAAAGACGTACTGGATCGCCACGGCGACAAGCGCCTCGCGATGACGAACGTCGTTTTTGTAAGCCTATGAACCAAAAACGCTCTGGACAAGCGCAGCGCAGTCCGGGAGTCGAACCCTCCGGCGCGAAGCGCCGCAAGTCAAGCCTCCCTCGTTGAGGGAGGTGTCACGCGGCTTTGCCGCGTGACGGAGGGAGTCGGTGCAGAGAGAGGACGGGAAATGACGCTCGCTGCCTCTGTCACGGTCGTCACTCCTTCCGGCTCGCCTTCGGCGAGCCACCTTCCTCAAGGAGGAAGGCTCTGTCTTGCGGCGCTTCGCGCCGGAGGGTTCAACTCCCGGATTGCGCAAGCTGATTTGAATCAATCCGAAGAGGAACAGCGAGACTTGTGGCTCAAGTTTGGTCCCAAGGAGAGGAGATGGCCGAAGGTCGGATGAAGGGCCGTCCTTTGTCTTTCACGCAAGGATGATCTTTCCGCGCAAGACGCGGATCGGCGGATTACGCGGCTCGCCGCTAGAGCGTTTTTGGCTCCAATGCCGACACGCGTCATTGCGAGCCGAAGGCGAAGCAATCCGGAAAGACGTACTGGATCGCCACGGCGACTTTTCGCCTCGCGATGACGAGCGTCGTTTTTGTCAGCCTATGAACCCAAAACGCTCTAATCCGCCCTGCGAGATGCGCACTCGCGTATCGTGCTGCGCAGGGCAGGTTGATGCGGCGTAACCTGCCGGTACTGTCCGGCGGCCGGCGCTTCCATGCCCACAGTTGTGCCGCCAGCCGCCATTTGGATCAATGCGCCATCCCATTCCACGGATTGATGACCGTCAAACCGACGGCATCGAACGGCGATACATCCCGTGTAGCGACCGAGAATCCTCTTGTCACCGCGGTAGCGGCAATGTAGCCATCTTCAGGAGCAATGGCTTGCCCAGCGGAGCGGGCGCGGGCGCGCAACATCGCATAGGCCCGCGATGCTTCGGCATCGAACGGCAGGATACGGCCCGAGAACAACGGCAATATGCGTTCTTCAAGTCTGGAATGTAGCGTGTTCTTCCGCTTGCCGTCAGGCAGCACGGCGATACCGAAGCGCAGTTCCGCCAGGCTAATGGTTGAAAGATACAGCGTTTCAATATGTTGCGCGTCCAGCCATGCGAGCACGTTCGCATCGCCGGCTGCTTTCATCGGCTCGGAAACGACGTTGGTATCGAGCAGGATCATGGTTCAAAACTCACGGGTTCGCGGGGCGTCCTGTCCCGCTCAATCTCAATATCCACGCCGCCCACTTCGCGGCCGATCTCAGCCAATAGGGAACCGAGCTTGACCCGGCTCTCAGGCCGAACGGCAGCATCGAGAATGGCCCGGATTTCCGCCTCCGTACTGCGGTTATGCATGGCGGCGCGCACACGCAAGGCTCTGTGTGTTTCATCGAGAAGGTTGCGAACGGTAACGGATGCCATTGCTTTCACTCCTTATGCGTAATAGCGTTGATTGCATCATAGCACGATGCCATCACCCACTCTATGCCGCGAAGCTGAAAAATCGGATGAGCCGGGGAATCCGTGACGGGAAGAAGCCAGCGCAGGTTGGGTAAGCCGCGAAGCGGCGCAACCCGACAATCGTTCGTCTGGAATGAAATGCTGTCAATCTGATGAACGATTGTCGGGTTGCGGCCTTCGGCCTTACCCAACCTGCGATCTGTTTTTGGATTGCTGAACACCTCTCTGTCCTCTGTCCTCTGGTTCGATTTCGTGGGTCGGTTGTTTCCCCTGGAAAGGTAGAATATCCTTCTCGAAAACGGAAACAAGAAAACCGGACGAATCTGGAAATCCGTGACGGGAGGAGGGGCAATGGCGATCAATGAAAGCGGCGTTTTACCGCAATCGGTGCGGCTCATCTTCACGCCGTCCTCCCTCGCGGAGCGGGCGCTGCTGTACACGACCCGGATCGGCCACTATTTTTGCGACCGCGCCTATCGTTTCAACCATCATCACGAAGTCGCGCTGCAAAAGAGCCATCGCATGAACTATATGCTGATGCTGATCCAACGCGGCGCGCTGGATTTGAACTGCGACGGCCGGCATTATGTCGTGGAGAGCCGGCGGGCGATGTTGTTCGATTGCAGGAAACCGCACGAGTATTTTGCGTTGACCGACAGCCTGGAGTTTCACTGGCTGACGTTCAATGGCCCGCCCGCCGAAATCATGTACCGTGAAGCCCTGTCCATCCACGACGGCCGCCATGTGTTCCAGCCCGCCGACCCGGCGAGGATACAACTGGATATCATGAAGATCATCTCTGCTTCCGACGGTGGCCGGCGCATGTCGGAACACGCCTGCGCGGAAGTGATTTATTCGATACTGTGCCAATTGACGACGCCGGGCGCGGGGGGCGATAGCAAGGCCGGCGCGCTGATCGAAAGGGCCTGCCGGTATATGGACGAGCATTGCGGCACGTCGCTTTCCGTGTCGGACGCGGCTTCGCACGTCGGCTTGAGCAGTTCCTGCTTCACCCGGCATTTCAAGGCGGAAACGGGACATTCCCCGCATGAGTACCTGACCCTGCGGCGCATCGACGCCGCCAAGGCGCTCCTTCTGGGCAGCGCGCTGAGCGTGCAGCAAATCGCCTACGACACCGGCTACGGCAGCGAGGAGAACTTCAACCGGGCGTTCAGGAAAAAGGTCGGCCTCCCGCCAGGCGCCTTCCGCAAAACCCCGGTGTAGCAGGCTGTCGAACCAAGCGCGTAGGGTGGAACGCGCTTCAGCGCGTCCTACCGGTTCCCGGCATCCTCTGGCGAAAACGTGGCAGATGGGAGAAGTGCATGGCCCACGCAGGCCCATTATCTTGCGGCGCTTTGCGCCGGAACATCAGGATCGGTGGGACGCTGGAAGCGTCTCAGCCTACACTTGCTCCGTCATGAAAAACTCAATCGATCCTGAGAGACTCGGCACATTCATGACTCTGTCAGATACGGATCGGCAGCGAAACCTGCGGCTGAATCGGCACAAGCGTTTTTGCATAGGTGCGCAGAATGTCGTTGTAGAGGTCAACGTGCCTTGATGCCTCGATCGTGATGATCAAGGCATAGCGGATTTTCTCTGCGCCGGTAGCCCGTCCACCGGCTTCGCGTGCGTTGTAGTGAATATCGAAGACCGGATTGTTGAGACTGCTGCCGCGCATGTTTTTTGCGCCGTGCAAAACGGTCTCCCACTTTCCCATGTCGGAACGGCGCTCCTCTTCGGTGGCATACTTTTTCATGTCGAAAAAGCCTTTCGTATCGGCGTTGGCCTTTCCGTTTTTGATCTTCTCATCGCTCGGTCGGAACACAATCTCCAGGCCGGCGCGGGTATAAGCGGCCGCGTCTTGCGGGTCAGTCGGAGAGGCATAGCAGAAGGTTGCAGAAAGACGGATGTTGCCGTTCAAGCCGCCGTTGGGTAGAGGCAACGTAGCGCGCAGATATTTGCCCGGTTTCAACTCGCCTTGGTAGACGATGCGCGCCACCCCAACCGGGCAGGTAATGATACTCATCAGGTCTTCCGGCACCTTGCCCCAACCGACTTCGAGCTTGTCATGGCTGGACGGATCGGCGGCATGAACCAGCAGCGCCTTGATCGCGAGCGGCGTCAATCCGACGCCCAGGATGGCGCGAATGGCCACCGCGCTACGCAACAAATAAGGAGATGCGAAACTGGTCCCCAACTGCGGTACAAGCACCGGTTTCCTGCTCGGTGAGAGAACATGGAAATACTTGCCAGCATCGCCGCCGAAGGCCATCAAGTCCGGTTTGACGACGCCTGGGCTGCGACCAGGACCCATCGCGCTATAGGAAGCCCTGGCCCAACCTGCCTCGGTGTCGTTGGCCGCACCAACTGCGACTGCGTTGACGCAGTCCGATGGAACCTGCACGCGAGCGTTGCCCGAGGGGCGGTCCATCTCTCCGTTGTTGCCAATGGCGATCGTCATAAGGGTGTCGCCATCGCTCAGTAAATCGTCGATGACCGATGTCCAGGCGTGAACATCGGTATCTTCAATGGGCAAATCGGGTCCAAGGCTCAAATTGACGAACTGATACTGGCGCGACAGCAACACTTCTTCGACAAAGCCAAGCGTTCGGTACAACTCTAATGGATCTTCCGTATTCACGTCTTTGTCAAGCACGCGCAGATGATCAACATACGCGAATGGGCGAGCGGCGACGCTGTTCGGAGAGATCGGTCCGAACAGGAATGCCGATGTGACCGCCAAACCATGTTCCAGGCTATCCGGATCATCGTCTGCGTTCTCGTCAAGTACCCGGTAGGAGCGCAACCACGGCCCAACCGCATGCTGCTTCGGCAAGCCACCGTCCAGGATCGCGACCTTGGGTTCCGATGACAGCGGCTGTTCCGTCGGCAAGTTGCAGCTTACAGATACTCCGCCCGCGCGCTGCACCGGACGAGTTCCTCGCAGCTTGGGCATCGGTCGAATGACACGAACGAAAACAAACTTGGAGAGCTGTTCGATATTTGCGTGCTTCCCCTCGACCGGAACGAACCACAGGTTACCCGCAGTGAAGCCAAGATCGCTGTGGATATTGACTTCCACCTCCTTGGCATATTTGGCAAATGCCCTCTGTACGAACAGGCGGTCTTCATCTGGAAGCAGATGAAGACCCACCTCGAAAAAGCGCCCCTTGCGACGGCTGTAACTCGTAATACGTTGTTCCGGGGCAAATACCGAGAACTTCTCGACATGGGCCAAGTCCCGTGCCTCATCAGAGTCCGGCTCGATCCGTTTCGTCCAATCCTTGAGATTGCGGAATGCGCGGCGCTTGCCTGCGACGAATAGTTCGGTCGTCGTACATTCCTGCGGCACTCCTTTCTTGGTCCAGGCCTCCGGCTTTATCTTCACAGTACGACTGCCAACCGATTCCAGGCCAACAGTGCGCAGCATCGCTACTGGAAAGAAGGATCTGGCGATATAGCTTGGGTTCATGGTCAACCGCGCAACGCCGAAGTCGCCGGGACACGCATTCAATGGCAAATTATCGAGTGCGGCCGAAGTCTCCGAGAATTGCGGCGTCAGTCGCAGCGCAGCTCGTTGGAAGGTATACGCCTCGGCCTTGCCTGGCTTGCGTTGTGGGCCTTTGATGTCGTGTGTCAACAGTTCGCCGCGCCCGATCAGAAAATTGGTTTGACTCATGCGTCAGATCTCCTTTTCGATGTCTTCTTGGCTGTGGTCGGCTGTTCGTTCGCGTACTTCCGAATAGTGTCGCGGCTTACACCGGTAATGTCGGAAATGGTGTGCTGCGATAGACGGGTCTGCTTGGCAAGCATTACCGCCAGATCGATGCGCGACTGACGATCCAGGGTCAGCACACGTGATTTGATGAATTCCTCAATCAAATCGGCGTCGGCGGCTGTGCCCAGCGCCAATGCGCGCCGAAAACGCTGGATATCCCGCTCGATGTTGCTAAAAGACTCGCCGTTGAAAGCTAACGACAGGATGTCGATCCAGCGTCCGAAAAGCGCGAAATCCGGCCCAAGAAAGCGTTTGATTGCCACCCTCACGGCGGGTATCTCCGGCACTTTGAAATCAATCACCAAGTCGAATCGACGCCAAAGCGCAGGATCGATCAACTCCGGATGATTGGTCGCAGCCAGCAATAGTCCTGTCGACGGCCACTCATCGACTTCCTGCATGATGACTGTGACCAAGCGCTTCAATTCACCAACATCGGTTTCGTCACTGCGTCGCTTGGCGATTGCATCGATCTCGTCCAGCAGCAACACGCAATGGTTGCGCTTCGCAAAATCGAGAGCCGCGCGGAGATTGTTACCGCTGCGACCGAGTAAGCTGCTCATGACCGCCGTCAGGTCCAGTACATACAGCGGCACTCCGAGTTGGGCCGCGAGCCAGCGCGCGGTTAGCGTTTTACCAACACCGGGCGGCCCCACAAAAATCGCGGACCGCGTTGGCGCCAGACCCATCGATGCCAGACGCTCCATCTGGTGCCGTTCCTGGATAAGCTGGCTCAATGTTTCTTCCAGATCGGCGGACAACAACGGTTGCTCTCGATCAGAAGCATCCTTGTACACCTTTAACAGCGAAAGCCGTGATTCATCATCTACTGGCAACGCATGTTGCGGCGTCGCCGGCTGCACAGTTTTTCGCATCGCAGCCCCCGCTCTGGGTGTCTTGGCGCGCAAGTAGAGATCCATCTGCTCAGCCAACTCCGGCTCGGTGTTGCGGTACTTGCGCACAAGTCTGGCCACGAACAGCCGAACATCTCCGGTCTGCTCGGCCAGCGCAAGCCGGACGATCTGGGCTAAATCCAAGTAAACTTCATTCATTTCGTCCAACATACACTTAATTGATTGATTTAAAATATATTTTTTAAATAAAAAACGGACTACGAAATTATCTCATGTTTTCATTGCCCTGTGAAGATTGGCGCACGGACCGGCAGGACCGGAGCATCAAAAAGCGGATAACCCTCTGTTCCTTCCCTGACAGGGGGTACGTGGGGAATTTGCGGCGCTTTGCGCCGGATATTTTGTACTGATCGGCCAGAATGACCGCGCTATCGGGGAAGGCGGCGGGGCGTCCTGAAAGGACGCGACCTCGATAACCCCCGGCGTCAGCCCTGAGCATTACCCATATCTTTTCCGAGACCAACTTCACTCCGCCGCAACTCATGGCAACTCGTTGATTTTGTTGCAAAAGCATTGCAGTTCGCTTTGGAATGATTTGATTGACGACACCGGGTTCAAAGTGGTCGAATTCGACCCGTTTTTGCGCGAGGTGGCCGGAGAATCCGTGATGGGAGGGTCAATGGTGATCAATGAAAGTGGCGTTCTACCGCAATCGCTGCGGTTCATCTTTACGCCGTCTTCCTGATGGTAGGGATTGCGATATGCTACCGCGCGCCTGCCGGATGCGCACGGGTCTTTGCAATGGGGCAGAGAGTCGAGAGTCCGACAGGCTCCTAGGCGGCTTTGGCGGGTCGATGCGTCATGTCGCCACGCCCAGCCAGCAACCCCTCGATAGAGATGTCCTCATCGATTGCTTCCCAATGCAGGCCGTAACGGCCAATGTCACACGCTACTCGCTGCTCGGGCGTGGCATTGCGCAGACGCGGAAACCATGCCAGCGGGATGCCGAGCGTGCGGCCATCGGACAGTTCAACCCACATCGTGTAATCATCGAACCGAAGTTCTTTAGCCGAAATGCTCATTCCATGCCTCCTCGATTTCGTCCCGATGCGCTTCCACCGCGCCGATTAAATCCGATTGTTCCTGTCGACTGAATCCGTCGCAATAGGCAACCGAAACTTCAACCCCTCAAGAAAAAGCCCTATAGAAACATCGCCATATACAGCGGCAGGCTGTCGACTTCGATACCGTTCCCGTAGGTCCTGACGCCGACGTTTTTGGCCGAAAGCCTGATTCCGCGCCTGACGCCGTGATTTTCGATGACGGCGCTCATCGACTTGGATTTCGTGTTGTCGGCGGATTTGACCTCGATGGCGGTTGCCTGCCGCTCATGGCGGATGAAGAAATCCATCTCCAGCCGATTGTCGCGCTCAAAGTAATACAGCTTCTTGCCTGACTTGCCGAATATGTCCGCGACGATATTTTCGTATATCGCGCCCTTGTAAATTCCCAAACGTCCGTCGATGATGTCTTCCTGCGCTCCATCCTCCAGCATGGCCAACAGTAGCCCCGTATCGCGCATATATACCTTGAATGCGTCGCTTTTCGCATTGCCTTCCAGCGGGAGTTCCGGCGCGGCCAAGTTGTAACAGAAGTTGATGATTCCGGCGTCGTACAGCCACATCAGGCTGCCGCCGTATTTCCTCGCGTTGCCGTTTCTATCGACCCGGCTGTAGCGGAACTTCTTGTAATCTTTCGACAGGTGCTTCGGTATGGACTGGAAGCAGGAACGCGCTTTGGCCTTTTCGGCGCCTTCGGCGTACTTGGCGATGTCGTCCGTATAGTCGCTGATGATCGCCCTCTGCAGTTTCAGCACTGCGGCAAAATTCTGCGTCATCACGAATTCATTGACCACGCGGGGCATCCCGCCGACGACCATATACTCCTTGAACAGTTCCATCATCCTGTCGTGCATGGCCTGCGGCGCCGGCTTTTTTTCGCTGAAGTGCTCCCTGATGTCCTCGATGGACCCCGGCGATACCCCGCTGGCCCATAAAAATTCCTCGAAATCCAGCGAGTGCATTTCGAGTGTGTCGACGTAACCCACAGGATAAGACGGCACGTCCTTGTAATGGATGCCGAGCATGGAACCGGACGCGATGACGTCGAAGCGCCCGTCGATGGCCAGGAATTTGAGCGCGGCCCTCGCCCTCGGGCAATTCTGGATTTCGTCGAGGAGCAGCAACGTCTCGCCCGGAACCAGCGCCGCACCCGGCACGCGCAGGGATATCTGCTTTTGCAGTGTACCCGCGTCCAGATCGCCGTCAAAAATGGCACTGTACGCCGGATTCCGGTCGAAGTCGATGGGGATGTAGTGCCTGTAGTTTTCCCTCGCGAACCGATCGATGCTGTAGGTCTTGCCGACCTGCCTCGCGCCTTTGACGAGCAGGCAGCGCTTGTCTCTGCCGCCCTTCCATTTCGCCAGTTCATCCGATATCTTCCTCTTGAGCACGAGACCGCCTCCTTTCGTCGCGCGGTGTCAGTAGAGAAAGCCCGATTGTAATGGCCCAGGCAAGCGCCGTCAATATTCTCGCATATTTTCCGCGCGAATATCAAAGTTATTTTGCATGTTTTAATAGTCAATATCAAATCTGTTTCACATGTTTCCAACGTGAATAACACGCGACGCCGGCATGATCCCCAATACTTCGTTCCCTTTGCTTGCCGAAACCCGGTTCCACTCATCCAAAACCAACTTCGGTTCGCAACCCAGCCCTGGGAGGAGAAAATCGTCAGATCAACGAAAAATCAAACACAGAGGCACAGGGCCGGAAGACAGAGCGGCATTGCTGCGCAAAGCCTTTGTCGTCGGCAGCCTGTCGCCAGACCGGAGCACCGGGGCGGGTACTGTTTTCGGATTGTTGTACACCTCTCTGTCCTCTGTCTTCTGATTTGATTTCGTGGATCGGTTGTTCCCCCAGGAAAGGTAGAATATCCTCCTCGAAAATAGAAACAAGAAAACCGGACGAGTCTGGAAATCCGTGACGGGAGGGGGCAATGGCGATCAATGAAAGCGGCGTCTTACCGCAATCGGTGCGGTTCATCTTTACGCCGTCTTCCCTCGCGGAACGGGCGCTGCTCTACACGACCCGGATCGGCCACTATTTTTGCGACCGCGCCTATCGTTTCAACCATCATCACGAAGTCGCGCTGCAAAAGAGCCATCGCATGAGCTATATGCTGATGCTGATCCAGCGCGGCGCGCTGGATTTGAACTGCGACGGCCGTCATTATGTCGTGGAGCGCCGGCAGGCGATGTTGTTCGATTGCAGGAACCCGCATGAGTATTTTGCGTTGACCGACGGCCTGGAGTTTCACTGGCTGACGTTCAATGGGCCGCCCGCCGAAATCATGTACCGTGAAGCCCTGTCCATCCACGACGGCCGCCATGTGTTCCAGCCCGCCGACCCGGCGAGGATACAACTGAACATCATGAAGATCATCTCCGCTTATGAAGGCGGCGGGCGCATGTCGGAACACGCCTGCGCGGAAGTGATTTATTCGATACTGTGCCAATTGACGACGCCGGGCGCGGGGAGCGATAGCAAGACCGGCGCGCTGATCGAAAGGGCCTGCCGGTATATGGATGAGCATTGCGGCACGTCGCTTTCCGTGTCGGACGCGGCTTCGCACGTCGGCTTGAGCAGTTCCTGCTTCACCCGGCATTTCAAGGCGGAAACGGGACATTCCCCACATGAGTACCTGACCCTGCGGCGCATCGACGCCGCCAAGGCGCTCCTTTTGGGCAGCGGGCTGAGCGTGCAGCAAATCGCCTACGACACCGGCTACGGCAGCGAGGAGAACTTCAACCGGGCATTCAGGAAAAAGGTCGGCCTCCCGCCGGGCGCTTTCCGCAAGACCCCGGTGTAGGGCCTGCCGGACTTGAGGTTGCCTGAAGGCATCGTTTTGAATCGCGAGGAGGTTTTTTTGAGATCAAAGAGGAATTTGGGGCATTTTTACGATCATCCCTTTTTTGCTCGCTGAAGACGCAATGCGTCCGTGCGCTTCAAATTCCACGCCAGGCGCACCAAGCGCCATTCGCCGCCGACTTGGCGTAGCCTCGCAGAAGCTATTGCTGAAACCCCACACGGATTTGATGATGCCAAACACCGATTTTACCGTCTGTTTGCGCAACGCATAAGTGTCGCTTTACTGTGAGTATGGCTCGCTTGTGCGTTCAGGCAGCATCCATGGTATATCGCAGCGCGAGGTGGGGATTGTCAGGCGGCATGTCCTCGACCTCGAACAAGGGCTTCGGATTTTCCAGCAGATACCAGTGCAGCAGCCGTGACTTCCGCGGCCCCGTAACCTCACGCGTCCAGATGTTGAAGCCATTCTCCTGCTTACGGTGCAGCCCCAGCTTCTCGAAACACTTCTGCACCCATTGCCAGTCGCCGAGCTTGTCCTGCCGGGCGAACCGCTCGACCTGCGGATGCTCTTGGGCGTAGCGTTGGAAGACGCCGGGGCTGACGAGAAAGACCGTCCCCGCGACGGTGTGTACCTTCGCTTGGGCGTCGTTGATAATGAGCTTCTTCTCCCGGATGCGCTGCCGCAGCCAAGTGATAAAGTGTTCGCCGGAAGGCGTTTCCGGGAGGGGGGGGGGGAGTGTTCAGCGTGTTCGCTGGAGCAGGCTTCGGCGGATCGGACAGGGGAAACTTGGGCGACCGACGCCTGGTCGGCCTGGAGGATCAATTCGCCGAGCCTGCCCGCTTGGTCATACTGGCCGGCCAGAGGTCGGGATAGCCGCTCAACCAGTTGAAGAGGCCGGCATCGAACAGGGAAGCCGCCAGCAGTCCGGCCGCCGCCCCATGTAATCGATACTCGCGTGTCTTGTGATAGCGGAAACGATAGGGCTGCCGCAGCGGGCCGTGCCAGGGATGCCAGACGCTGCCATCGGCCAGTTCGACGTGCAGGTCGACGGCGACCTTGCCCACGTCGTGCAGCAGCGCGGCATAGGCGACCGCCGCCGTCCAAGCTTCGCCCTGCGCCGCCTGCGTCTCCGGCGTGGCCCCGGTGGGTAATAAATGCGACTGCCGCAGCTTCAGGGCATAGGCCACGATTTCCAACCCGTGATCCAGCAGGTCGCCCGGACAGGCGTGGTGATGGCTCTCGGACGCGGGGAATTGCTGTACCAGTTCAGCGTAGCGCCGGATGGGCGCAAGGTACAGGGCGGCGAACTGGCTGCGGGAGACGGAGGTGCGCTGCCAGATGTGTTCCAGCAGCCTCTGGCGGTAAGGCGTCGCCAGCAATTCCGTCCGCCGTCTCCGGTCGAATGAATCCTGGTGCAGGCTCGACGGCGGGGACAGGCGCCTCGACAACGGGAGAAACCTTTTTGCGCTGGAACAGCGAGAACATGCAAACTCCTGATGATGGATCGGCGGGAGTACCTTTTGCGCCTTTTGCGTTTCTTGCAGTCTTTCGCGCCTTTTGGGGGTAGCCCCTTTCCCCTTGACGCCCTTCCTTTGTCCTTCCTTTGCCTTTTCCCTTTGGCTTGTGATCGGGGAGATGGGCCAGCCCGGCACGCAAAAAACCCCGCACGTGGAACCTGGAGCATCCCGCACGGTCAACGAAAAACCGGCAGGCGCGGCTACACCCAGAGAGCGTCGGATGAAGCCGCTGGCGTCGCCCAATGGGCGACCTGATGCTTCTAACGATTGGAACAATTCCTTACGCGGCTTCACGTCGCACCCAGATGCAGAATCCGCCGCAATCGCGAAGAAATGCCTCGAACGCGATGACGTTCCCGACGAAAGACGGCAAATGCGCCGCAAGGCTCGGTATATTTCCCATTTCGCCGCAGCCGTTGTAAAGCCATGCGCCGATGCCACTCCTCGGCGATTCGGCGCGATGGCCCGTTCCGCCGCAGAGATGACAAGGCTCCGGCGGGCGGCCTCTGGCGTCGGCCGCATGGCGTTCCCCGTACCTCTGGGTTTCACCCAAGGCGAGTACCTTGGACAGACGGTCGGCCCAGGGCCGGCACTTCTTTCCTGTCCAGTGTCAACGGAAACTGAAAACTGATATAGCCAGTGGCCAAGAAATGATCTTGGCAGCGCATCTGTTCGGTCGAGCCGAGGGAGGCGAGGCCGAGCGGGCGGACGGCGGCCATCAGGCCGCTTTCCGCATCGGTTGGCCGAAGATGCCGGCCTTCCGCTTGTTCCTGTGAGATGACAGCTCTTACCCTGGATCGGCACGATGTGGGCAGGGTGCAACAGCCGATCCAGCAAGGCCGCCGTCAGCGTGGCATCGCCGGCGAAGGCGTTACCCAAAACGTCAGCAACACGATAAACATTGCCCATCACAAAATTGAGCAACATGTCCCCGAAGGTGTTGTTGAGACCGATCAGCGGATTGAAATTGGTATGCGTCCGAATCCACAGCCGAAGCCCCAACCGCAGAGCGCATCAAGGATCGTGCTGTCGAGCCAGTACGCCAACTGGAACCAGAAGTCGACGAAGAACAGCGCGAACTCGACCACGCTGACCGTCACCACGGCCTTCAATTCATACGTCCCGACCAGCAACACCAGCGGAAAGCAGATCACCAGCACCATTTTGAAGAAAGAAAGCGCCATCGGCAGCGTCTGGTGTACCACGTCCAATACCGGGAAGGCGCCCAGCGCCCCGAACGCCAAGCCGATGTTCCTCGCCGCCGCGCGCGGCGGCGTTAGGCAACGTCTTATCGATCTGGCCACCGGAATCGGTATAAACGGTGCGGCGCCCTGGTTCATCTTTCGCTGCCGCGGACTCCTCCCCTATGTCAAAGAAAGAAAAGCTTGGTTGCCTATATGAGTACTTCCCGTTTGTGCGAGGTTTTTACGCTTTGACTGACAGAGTAGACGATATCTCAGTTGAGCAATCGACGTTTGTTCTCTTGGTAGGTAATAACATGCTGGGTTTTTAAATCAATTTCCAGCTCTTGATCAAGCCATTGCATATCTTGCTCAGAAGTTTTGAACATGTATAGCCTATGGAGAACCATAATTTGGATAACACGACTTGCCACTAGGTCATTCTTCACTTCCTCGAACAACTGTTTCAAGATGCCTCGTGGAATTGCTTTAGGAGAATCGAGAATGATGCCAAGCTCAATCAACCTGAAAGCAGGTGTATTTGTCTTACGAACAATGTTTTTTACGTCTTCGAGAAGACTTTCAGAGTTGGCGCTTTGAGAGGCACGCATCAAAAAATCAAAAGACAAAACCTGAATTAGGCTGGCGACTACCTTTCTCGCTAAAGATTTGCGTTCTTCAGCGTTCACAATATTACCTTTGCGTTGCAATGCCGTTTCAATTTCATCGATCAATGTATCAGGGTTCTGTTCGAGAAATTCGTAGAAGTCACGAATTGCGCGAAGTGGCCCGTTAAACAAGTCTTCGAGCAGGGTCTGTTTCCTGGTGCGCAGAATTTTTGAGTACTGATTCTTCAAAACCTGCCCAAGGATTTCAGTGGTTTTGAACAGTGTAGTTATTTGAATAAACAAACTATGTTCTTCAGAATCATCCTCGTTTTCGAGGAGTCCGTCTTGATCATTATCCAGTTCGTCTTGCAATTTGTTACGCCGAGCACGATTCTCAACTGGCTTTCCGCCGGAGTAGGTTAGTTTGGGGGCGTTTCCGATGAGTTTGTTGATTGCCGCGGTGTCTCCATTGAAAGCTACTGGATTTCTACCACAAAACAGATTATGTAAAGCGTCTGCAATAGACTCCAGCACAAAATCATCATTCGAGTGATGTGCCAGGAACAACACGGTATTGGCATAATCTCGGACATATAAATGCTGACAACAATGTTTAATGTATGCCTGCACAGGCTGATTCGAGAGGTTCTCTTTAAGAAACTGCCCCTTTAAGTAATAATAGATATAGGGATACCGAAACGCGTAATCTTCGCCTGCCTTGCAAAGAACCCGGGCATTCAATAATAAATCAAGACGAGGTTTGAAGTCGACGGTATGCCAGTCTTTCGTAAAACAATCATTGAAGGTACGTAAATCAAATTCAGATAGTTCGGACTTGTCTTTCCGATGAAACTCCCAAGCAAGGTATGCTGAATACTGGAATAACTCCGTCAACTTGTCTGGTTTCACCCCTGAATTCTGAAAGGTTTCGGTTAGTAGGTACCGATAATAATCCCCAAGGGCACTTGCTCTAAAGTCTCCGCTTTGACTAGCATCCATGCTTTGGAGCAGCATGAGCAAGTAAAGTGGAATAGATGGAATGATCCCCCTTTGCATGACGGCGGTAATTAGCTTTTCAGCTTGGTCAAGCTTGGCAATTGCATTAGCTTCATCCACAGTTCCCCTCATGCCAAAGGATAGCCATCGGGAAATAAGCTTCCCACGCAGAACATGTCCAAACGGCCGGATTTCGTAATGCGCCATATCAAAGAGCGCGCGCGATGCATTACACTCCAACATTTCGTGCATCTCGAACATATCGCCAACAGTAACTACAAGATGTCCGAATCGCTTGCGCAGCATACATAGCAGTTCAGCACGTACATTGCCAGCACATATAGGACTGCCATCAAAGTCATCGAGTAAAAGCAGTTTTTGCGTACGAGTGTGTTGCATGAACGCTTCAACTTGAGCATTGCCATATTGATGTTCGACAGCCCGCTTTATAATTTTGTCGATATCGGTATTGGTGGTTTTTTTGATATCTTTCCCGTTAATATAGAGAGGAACGAATCTGCGCTCATGATATTTCCGATAGAGCTGATACAAAAGACTGGTACAACCCGCTTTCTCTTCGCCTTTGATCAGAATTCCGTCAACTGTGACTTCAGGCGCCAATAGCCGACTGGAGCTTTCATAGACGCGACGGCGACCTTCCTCGTTGCCAACCTTACGAAGATCAGGATAGACATAGATGTCAGATAAAGCAACATTGGTTCCACTTGGGTGTCTGAAAAAGGCGCCGGGGTCTTCAAGTATTCCTTGAAATTCTTGTGTAATAGCAAAAGAATTGATCCTTTTTGTTGGCAGGTCGTGATAATCGTGCCACGAGCCATCATCAATTTTAACGTATCTAGTTCCGTCCCATTCGTATCTAGTGGATAAAAATCGTCCAGGGCCAAGGTCAACAACTGCTAGATTGAATGAAGAATCGGCAAGATTTTTTGAGTCGCCCTGAAGTACGCAACCTTCAATATAGATGCTTGCTCCAGACTCCGCATCGTCAATTAAACCAACAGTGCCTTGATGCTCATGGCCAGTAAGAATAATGTTTGCGTGCGTGCGGACAAACGTCCGGAAAGGCCGATATATGCTTTGACTGAACCAGTTTAAAGGGTGATGTAGTACGACCAAGCGAACATCTGCTTGGCTAAAAATCCGATTTGTGTAACGCTCGATAGGGAAAAAGAGCCTTCCAGTGTTTTCTCTAATATCTGATGCCCAGGAGATATTTAAGCAGTCAAAGGCAATAGTTTTATCTTCAACCTGGAAGACGCTTGTTCTCCATAGTTTGTCATCGGTAACGGAGGGGTTGTTCTCAATACAGTCACGAAAACTGAAGAAATCAGCTTGGACACTTGTGCAAGTATCAACTATAGATTCATCGACTTCAAGATTATTATTCGAATTCTCCATGTTTTCGATTAACATTCCCCTTGCGCCAGAATTTTTTTCGAAATCACAGTCGTGATTGCCTGGTACAAACACGAAATTAATCGGGCAGTTGGTTTCTTTCCGGATAGCTGCTTCGATGTCAGCAAATAATCCTGTGGCAGCATCATATTCCTCTGACGTTCCTGAGTATGCCACATCGCCAGAGCAAACGATGAAAACATGTGATGCTTCAGGAAGGACTGCAAACGTCGCAGCAGCAATTGAATTTCCCCGTTGGAGAATTGGATCTTTGGCGGTCTTGATGTGAATGTCGCTAAGGTGAAGAACTACTGCGCTCATGTACAGTCTCCAAGTTTTGTCCGAATCGCGTCGAGCCGATTCAGACTCTTTAGCAAGTAATTTCGCATCACAATCACCAGAAACATAGGCATACATATTATATAAACAATTGGACGAGGCAGGACGTCGTTGGAACCATTACCGGGTAAACACATGAATAGCCATTGTCGTAGCACACGAGTGTTTGTTGTTTCGTACCTTCCCTGACAATAGGAGAACAGGGATTTGCGGTGGTGAAACTATCCCTTTTTTGATGATTTCTTCTTAGATATTATACTCTTGTTCGCCTTTGCCAAAGAGGGAAGTGGCAGACAGCTTGTTCATCGGGCAACAGGAACTGGATGGCCGTCAGTGGAAACGATCACAGTGTTATGGAATCCACTGACGTATCTTGCGGCCCCAGAACGGATTTCGTGGCGTCGGACAACAGGATGTTCATTTCTTTCCCCAGCGCCGTGGTATCGTTGGTGTATACGTTGTCCCAGTCTGGCGGAATGTATGGCGCAGGCGGACGATGAGTTGGGACGATTTCTGGCGCAGGGCGGGCGGCGAGAACTGCCGCAGCCGCCCGCGCTTTCCTACTTCTTCTGGCTTGCCTTCTTGGGCTTCTCCTGTTCTGCGGGGGCTGCGCTTCCGCCGCGTCCCTCTGGGGTTTCTGGCTCATCGTGACGGCGTCGATCCGATGGGGCAGGATGCCGACCGAGTGCGCCACGATCTTGTAGACCGATCTCGGCTGTCCGTCCTCGCCTTCCCACTCATCCCGCAGCATGCGTCCGACCACCAGTACACGCATGCCCTTCTGGTACAGCGTCTGCCAGTGCCCGGCGTCGCGATGCCACAGCTCCACCGGCGCCCAGAAACCGCCCTTGTCCTCGAACTCCCCATCCTTGCCGGGTATGGGGTTGTCGAAATACACGTTCAAGCGCAGCAGGCGGCGCGGCTCCTCGTTACCGTGGGCGAACTCGCGGAACTCGGGCGCGGAGCCGATGTTGCCCTCGCCGGGAAAGTGTGTGCTCATGTGTCGTTATATGAACGCCTCCCGTTTGAGCAGGTTTTTGTGTGTTCCGAGCATCGACAGGATGGATTGCAGCTTTATATCCGGCCTTCAGTGCGGCGATGCCTTTGCCGCCGGCCCCGATGAAATCCGCTGACTCGCGCCTCATTTACACAGCGAGCGACGAAGCTCTTAAGAGGATCCAGGCTTGGCGAGTCCCGCTCTGACCTGTCTTGTCATCACACACGTTGCCTGCGCAAGCTTTCAGCGATCATCCCTTCGTAAAAAGTTGATCGACGATATGCCGCGAGTCCTCAAGCCGGTCTCGCGCTCACATACCCCTTCTGATACGCCCGGCCATGCGCGAGTACCGCCCAGATCGTGCGTGCCATTTTGTTGGCCAGGGCGACCACCACCCCGTTGAGTGGCCGCCGCTGTTTCATGTTCTTCAGCCACAGGCCGGGCTCCTTGGCCTGCGTCACCACGCTCCTGGCCCCGTGAATCAGCAGCGTGCGCAGATACGTGTCGCCCCGCTTGCTGATCCCGTGCAAGTTGACCCTGCCCCCCGAACCGGTCTGCTTCGGCACCAGACCCACCCACACGGCAAATTCCCGTCCCGAGCGGAATGCTCCCGCTTCGCCCATCGCGGCCACCGCCGCTGTCGCCGTCAGCAGTCCGACATCCGGAATCTTGCTGATCGCCTTGACCGCATCGTCGGATTTCTTCCATTCATTCAACCGACGCTCGATCATCAGGATGCGCTCATCGAGTTGGCCGATCATGGCCAACTGATCGCGCAAGCTCTCGATCAACATCGTCGGCAACCTCTCCGAGAGCCGCGCCAGAATCCGAGGTGCGCGAGCGTCGCCGGGCTGGCGATCAACGCCTGCCAGAGCACCACGCCCATCGCCGAACGGTCGGGCCGACGCCAGCGCAGGAAGCTCGTGCCCGCGCCAGTATTTTGTTGGGCCAGTTGCGCGGACAGGTAGCGGAAGGGGCTGCCGTCCGCCTGCGCCAGCACGCGCCGCTGCGCCAGGGCGACCAGGTCGTCGCGCAGCGCATGACATTGGCTGGCCCAGGTTTCCAGACTCCCCTTACCTTTAAAAGGTCCTAAAAGGCCTTTTAGATAGGCTGCCTGTTCCAGCGTCAGGAAGTCCGCCTGTTCCAGCGGGAAGAAGCGGGAGGGGTTGGCGCTCATGCCGTCTCTCCTTCTTCATCGTGCGTTGCCACACTCTCCGGAACCACGTCGCCCAGAACCTCATCGTCCGAAATTTCGCCATCCGGCAATTCATTCCCTCCGGCAGCTGCGCGTCGGCGCGCCGAGGAGGCCAGCGGGGAGCGCCGGACGATGGGCGGCGCATGGCGCGAACGCTTCGTGCCTTCGAGCACTTCCTGCGGCAGTTCGCCGAACTTCTCGATCGCCGCCCGCGCCGCGGCATTCTTCGACGCGAAGTCGTCGCGCGTGCAGCCGGAGTAGCGGTAGTTGCGATAGCGAAAAGAGGCTTCGGAGCACATGTGCGCCTTCGTTGAGCCAGTTTTCCAGGGTGACGCGGTCGATCAGCGCGGTATGGTGGGCGAGGATCAGCTTGCGCGCCAGATCATCATAGTCGGCCAGCAGGTAGACGGCCATGAAACCGAGCTGGGCATTCACGAACAGCGGCAGCTTTACCGGCTGGACGTTGAGGTTCTCGCCGAGCGAGAGCGCGGGCGGCACGTTGGCCAGCACCTGCTCGACCTGTTCGCGCGATGCCTGGAGAACGGCTCTGGTCTGCGCGAGCTTCTCTTCGATGCGCAGCATCCACCAGTCCGAGTAGGGATCGTCCTGCTCGGCGCCGCGGCGGAGCTTGCCCATGATCGAAATGAAACCATTCAAGCCGATGATGCCGGGGCGTCCGTCGCTGGGGGCGCGGCCGCGCCAGATGCGCGAGACGTGATGCGTGTGCAGCGTCAGCGACATCGCGCTGCGCAATGATCCAAGATTGAGTTGCAGGGATTCGTTGGGCATGAGGCGGCTCGACAGAATGAATAAGCCGCCAGCATCGGGGAATCGGGGAAGGCTGTCAGTCAACAAAGCGCACTGGCGCGATACCGGTTTTGCGCGCTTCAGGGTGCTTCGGGGCCGGAGTGCACCTCAGTGGATTCTATGACAGTGTGATCATTTTCACGGACGGCCACCGAGTTCCACTTATTCATCCGTCTCCACCCAAGCGGTCGGCGCGACGCGCCGATCGTGGATAGACCGAATCATCGTCCGGTCATGCCGCCAGAGCGAGCGCCGTCATCACGCCCTCCAGATGGACGACGAGCGGACGGCTCGCCCGTTCCACTTGGCCTTGCTCGAACAGGTCGAGCCGATCCGCCCAGTCCTGCATCATGCGGCGGCGCTGTTCCAGATATTCGGCGTGGTTGTAGGCCGCGCGCACCTGATTCGGGTTGGCATGGGAAAGCTGTGCTTCCACCCAGGCTTTCGGATAGCCGATCTCGTTGAGCGCCGTCGAGAGCGTGCCGCGTATGCCATGCCCGGTCAGCCGGCCAGCGTAGCCCAGGCGTTTCAATGCTTCGTTGAGCGCGCTGGCGCTGACACACTTCTCCGGGTTGTACCTATGCGCCAGCAGATAGCGTTGGTTCATACTGAACCCGCCGAGCAGCGCGCGGACGATCTCCACGGCCTGCGAGGACAGCGGCACGAGATAGGATGGAAAGTCTTGCGGCCGCTTGCCGGCCTTGCGCATCTTGCGTTGCAATTGCTTGACGTTCTCGGGCGGGATGATCCACAGGCCGCGTTCGAGGTCGAATTGTTCCGGCGTCGCTTGCCGCAATTCGTCGGTGCGCACGCTCGTGAGCAACGATAGGCGCAGTGTCCGCCGAATTTGCTCGTTGTCATACTTCCGCAGGGTTTGCAGCAGTGCCGGCAGCTCGTCCATGCGCAGGAACGGAGGGTGGCGCGTAGGCTGTTGCGGGACGACCACGACGTTGAGGTCGGCGGCAGGGTTGTAGTATTCCAGCCTCGGCACTTTCACAAGGGCATGGCGGAACACCTGTCCGAGCCAGCCGCGGACACATCGCGCGACCGTCAGGGCGTTCCGGCGCTCGAAGCGGGCAACGACCTCCAACAAATCGAGACGCCTGATCTCGTGGATCGGCTGCCTCCCCAGGGACGGCAGGATATTCTTCTCGAAAACGCGTACCATCCTGGCATACGTACTGCCTTCCCCCGTCTTGATTTCCAGCTTGCGGCGTTCCATCCAATGCGCGCATACGACACTGAAGATGTTTTCGTCCGCCAGACAGGCCGTCAGGTGCTCTTGCTTGCGATGCACGCGCGGATTGACGCCCTGGTCCAATACGGCGCGCGCTTCGTCGCGCGAAAGGCGCGCCTGCCGCAGAGAGATTTCCGGGTAGAGGCCCAGCGAAATGCGTTTTTGTCTGCCGAGCCAGTAGTAGCGGAAATGCCAGGATTTTCCGCCATGGGCGGAGACGTTGAGAGAGAGCCCGTCGGTATCGCCAAGCGTGTGGCCGTGCCGGAGGCCTTGGCTTGCCGAACAGCACTGTCTGATAATGCCATGATACTATCTCCTGAACTCAAGTCAGGTCTGGATAGTTGGCTCATCAGCACTGCATTTCCAGCAAGAATCCGGCACCCGCAGCAACCGTAAAGATGGACTCAAAGATGGACTTAAAAGTCCTGGCTGTGGGTGGAATCCAGTGGCGCCCAGTGGAATGAAAAATGAAGAAAATCCATATTTTTCAATCCCTTGTAAACATCACTGGACGCCCTTGATTTAGAAATGCGGTTCTTAGGGTAAATAATGCGGCGGCAAAGCCGCCGGAAATTGAGCTGGCCCCTGGCATTCGATCCTTGGCTCTTGATTACTCGACGCCCGGAATGGCGAAATAATCCCGGGCGTTGTTGTAGCAGATGTCCTGCACCATGGCGCCGAAAGTATCGAAGTCGGGCGGGATT
>JAIRWW010000277.1 GCA_031268685.1 Azoarcus sp. | reverse complement strand
AGCGTCTCCGCGTCGAAATCCGGCCATAAGGTGTCGGTGAAATAGAGTTCGGAATAAGCCAGTTGCCAAAGCAGGAAGTTGCTGATCCGCTGCTCGCCTCCCGTGCGGATGAAAAGATCGGGTTCGGGAGCGAAACTCATCGACAGCTCGGCATTAACCGCATCTTCGCTTACTTCGGTCAGGCCCGGCTCTCTGGCAAGCACGCGATTGACCGCGGAGAGCACGTCCCAGCGGCCGCCGTAATTGGCGGCGATGGTCAGATGCAAACGGGTATTGTCGGCTGTCAGTTCCTCGGCGGCGGCGATGGCTTTGGCCAACAACGGCTCGAAGCGCGAAAGATCACCGATGACGCGGAAGCGGATGCCGTTCTCGTGCAGGCGGCTTACTTCTTTTTGCAGCGACTTGATGAAAAGCTGCATAAGGAAAGTGACTTCATCGGCAGGACGGCGCCAGTTCTCGGAGCTGAATGCGAATACAGTCAGGTATTCGACCCCGCGTTCGATCACGGCGCGTATGGTTCCCCGCAAGGCTTCTACCCCACGTGTATGCCCGGCCATCCTGGGCAAGAAACGCTTGCGCGCCCAACGGCCATTACCGTCCATGATGATGGCCACATGGCGCGGCACAGAACCGGCGGCAGGCACGGCCTGTGTGGAACTGGTAAAACCTCGATCCGCCATCGGGACTCTCCACATACGCCGCCCCATCAATGGCGGGACGCCGCCGGCATATCAAATTTGCATTAATTCCTGCTCTTTCTGGGCGAGCAGCTTGTCGATCTCGGCGACATAATGATCCGTGAGTTTCTGGATGTTTTCCTCGGCGCGGCGCTCGTCGTCCTCGGAAATACTTTTATCCTTGACAGCATCCTTGAGATGCTGGTTGGCGTCGCGGCGCAGATTGCGCACCGCCACCCTGGCGTTCTCGCCCTCGTGCCGGACAATTTTTGTCAGTTCACGCCGACGTTCCTCGGTGAGCGCCGGCATCGGCACCCGTATGATTTCACCGGTGTTCGCGGGATTCACCCCGAGGTCGGAATCGCGGATCGCCTTCTCCACCTTTGCCACCATCGGCTTTTCCCACGGCTGCACACCTATGGTGCGCGCGTCGATCAGGGTGACGTTGGCGACCTGGGCAACCGGAATCATGCTGCCATAATACTCCACAAGTATATGGTCCAGCAGCCCGGTATGGGCGCGCCCGGTACGTATCTTGGCGAGATCGGTCTTGAGCGCTTCAACCGATTTCTGCATCTTGTGTTCGACCGTTTTCTTGAGTTCGTGAATCATCGCTAACCTCAGGAATGAACCAACGTGCCTTCGTCTTCGCCCATGACGACTCTGCGCAGGGCGCCGGGCTTGAAAATCGAAAAAACGTTGATCGGCAAGTTTTGATCGCGGCACAGCGCGAAAGCAGTGGCATCGAGCACGGCCAGATTGCGGCCTATGGCCTCGTCGAAACCAATGCGGGCGAAACGCCGGGCGGACGGGTCTTTTTTGGGATCGGCGGAATAGACGCCATCCACCTTGGTCGCCTTGAGCACGATCTGCGCGCCGATTTCAGCGCCGCGCAGAGCTGCCGCGGTATCGGTAGTAAAAAAGGGATTGCCCGTGCCTGCGGCAAAAACCAGCACCCGCCCCGCTTCCAGGTGATGGATGGCGCGTCCGCGAATGTAAGGCTCGACCGCCTGATCGATGCGCAAGGCCGACTGCACGCGGGCGGACAGGCCATTGCGGCGCATCGCATCGGCAAGAGCCATCGCGTTCATGACTGTGGCGAGCATACCCATGTAGTCCGCCGTGGCGCGATCCATGCCGCTGGATGCGCCCACCATGCCGCGAAAAATATTGCCGCCACCGATCACGACGCCGATTTGCACGCCCAATCTCGACACCTCGCCGATCTCGCCGACAATGCGCGAAAGCATTTCGCCGTTGATACCGTAGCTGTCGCCGCCCATCAGGGCTTCACCGGAGAGCTTGAGCAGGATGCGCGAATAGGCGGGCGCGTCGGTGGCCATGGCTGTGCGGCTCCTTATTTCTTCGCGGCAGCCGCGGCAGCCTGCTGCGCTACCTCGGCGGCAAAGTCGGAAGACTTTTTCTCGATGCCCTCGCCAACTATGTACAGCACGAAATTCGCCACCGTCGCGCCCTTGGCCTTGAGCAGTTGTTCCACGGTCTGCCGGCCGTCCTCGGCCTTGACGAAGATCTGGCCGGACAAGGTGACTTCCTTGAGGAACTTCTGGACCGAGCCTTCAGCGATCTTCTCCACGATGTTCTCGGGCTTGCCTTCTTCACGCGCCTTCTCAGTCGCAATGCGGCGTTCAGTATCGAGCAGCGTCGAATCGATGCCGGAAGCATCAATCGCCTTCGGCCTGGAAGCGGCGATATGCATCGACAAATCTTTGCCCAGTTGCTCGTCACCGCCGACGAGATCGAGCAGCACACCTATCCTGGCGCCGCCATGGATATAGGAATAAAGACTGCCCTTGGCCTCGATGCGCTGAAAGCGGCGCAAGCTCATGTTTTCGCCGATCCTGCCCACCAGCGCGCTGCGGGTCGACTCAAGCGTGCCGCCGCCGAACGGCAGCGACGACAGTGCCGCAACATCGAGCGGAGCTTTGTCGGCCACCAGTTCCGCCGCGCTTTTCACCAAGGCGATGAAATCGTCGTTTCTGGCGACGAAATCGGTTTCGCAATTGCCTTCCAGGATCGCCCCCAGCTTGCCGTCGCTGGCGATGTGGATGGCCACAACGCCTTCGGCTGTAATGCGCGTCGCGGCCTTGGTTGCCTTGTTACCCAGCTTGATGCGCAGGATTTCCTCGGCCTTGACCATGTCGCCGCCCGCTTCCGAGAGCGCCTTCTTACATTCCATCATCGGCGCGTCGGTCTTTTCGCGCAGTTCCTTGACCATGCCTGCGGTAATTTCCGCCATGCTAACTCCTTGTTCGTATTCCGTATTCAACAGAAAACAACACGCGGCGAACCCGGTTCGCCGCAGTGTATATGAAGCAAAATCAGGCGTCGGCCTGCCCGCCTTCTTCTTCAACCTCGACGAATTCCTCGCCGCCGGCCGCCTCGACGATCTCCGTCAGCACCTGGCTGCGGCCCTGCAACACGGCATCGGCAACGCCCCGGGCGTAAAGGCGGATGGCGCGGGAAGAATCGTCATTGCCGGGAATCACGTAATCCACGCCATCGGGCGAGTGATTGGTATCGACCACGGCAACCACTGGAATGCCCAGTTTCCGCGCTTCGGTGATGGCGATCTTGTGATAGCCGACGTCGATCACGAACAGCGCGTCGGGCAATCCGCCCATATCCTTGATGCCGCCGATCGACTTGTGCAGCTTTTCCAACTCGCGCCGCGTCATCAGGGCTTCGCGCTTGGAGAGGCTCTCTATCGAACCATCATCGACTGCCGCCTCCAGCTCCTTCAGGCGTTTGATCGACTGCTTGACGGTCTTGAAATTGGTCAGCATACCGCCGAGCCAGCGTTCATCAACATATGGCATGCCGGCGCGGCGCGCTTCCTCGGCGAGCGTCTCGCGCGCCTGACGCTTGGTGCTCACAAAGAGGATCGTGCCGCGATTGCCCGCCAGCTTGCGCACGAAATCCATGGCCTCGTTGTACTTGACCATCGTCTTTTCGAGATTGACGATGTGAATCTTGTTGCGGTGGCCGAAAATATATTGAGCCATTTTCGGGTTCCAGAAACGGGTCTGGTGGCCGAAATGGACGCCCGCTTCCAGCATCTGACGCATCGTGACAGACATAGTGTTTAACTCCGGTTGTTCAGGGTTGTCCTCCGCCGGCGCCCGCCGAGACCTCCCGAAAGAAGCCCCGGCACGTATCGCCGTTTGTCCTTTTGCTACAGAAAAAACGGCGAACCCCGATAGACCCGGCGTGCGAATTCGTCTCCCGGATACCCTCCGTGAAGACAAGCTGGCGATTCTAGCATTGCGAACATTTCTCTCCAAGCTGCATCGCGCCGTTTATGGAAACCATGAACAATTCCGCACTCACCGAAGGGCATTCGACATTAAATCAATGGGCTTCGACAGCCCGAACGGATGAAAATCGCTCATGCCTTCCCGTTCATGATCCTTTACCGGAGCCTGAACCGAAGCCGACACATGAGATACATGGGGCGGGCGCCGGTACGGAGTTGAACATTTGGCAACAGTACTGCACGATTTGCTCGTCCGCGCTGTATGCGTTAGTCTTTTCGCTTTACCCACGAGCACGAGCACGATGAGTATCATTTTAAAATCCCCCGAAGAAATCCAGGAAATGCGCATTGCCTGCCGTCTGGCGGCGGAAGTGCTCGACTACATTGCTCCGTTCATCCAGCCCGGCATCTCGACCGCCGAAATTGATCGCCTGTGCAGCGACTACATGACGAACGTGCAACACACCATCTCAGCGACACTCAACTACGCACCGCCCGGCTACCCGCCCTACCCGGCCTCGACCTGCATATCGCTGAATCATCAGGTATGCCATGGCATTCCCGGCCCAAAATCGCTCAAGAAAGGCGACATCCTCAACATCGACGTAACCGTCATAACGCCTCAGGGCTTCTATGGCGATACAAGCCGCATGTTCATAGTCGGCGAGGCCAGCATCCTTGCCAAGCGCTTGTGCCAGGTTACTTACGAATGCATGTGGCTTGGCATCGCCGAAGTGCGGCCCGGCGCGCACTTGGGAAACATCGGCCATGTCATCCAACGCCATGCCGAGAGCAACGGCTTCTCGGTCGTGCGGGAATTCTGCGGACATGGCATCGGACGCGGCTTTCACGAAGACCCGCAAGTGCTGCACTATGGCCGGCAGGGTAGCGGCTGCGAATTGCAAGCCGACATGATCTTTACGATCGAGCCGATGATCAACGCCGGCAAGGCTGCCATTTCCGAATTGCCCGACGGCTGGACAATCGTCACCCGTGACCGCAGCCTGTCGGCGCAGTGGGAACACACCATACTCGTGACGGAAAGCGGCGTCGAAGTGCTGACGCTGTCCGCCGCCAACCCGCCGCCGCCAAAACTGATCGGCGGCGCGCTCGCCTCAGCCACGAATGCCGCCATCGCAGCGCTTCCCCCAGCCCCCGTATCGTAAAAATCACATCCCCCCTGTGAGCGACGCCTCGAACCCCGATCTGCAACAAACCATCGCCACCGTGCGCGGCCAGATCGGGACGGGCCGCGCCGCCTTGCGCGCCGCATACGAAGCACATCCGCTGACCAAGCCCCTGCTGCACGGATACGCGACACTGGTCGACACAGCCATCATCCGCCTGTGGCAAGACTGCCGCATCCCGGCCTGCGCGACGCTGGCCGCGGTCGGCGGCTACGGACGCGGCGAGTTGTTCCCCCATTCCGATGTCGACCTGCTGGTTCTTCTGCCCTCGCCGCCCGATGCAGAGCTGGGCGCGAAACTTTCGACCCTCGTAAGCGCACTCTGGGACGTCGGATTCGCCATCGGCCACAGCGTGCGCACCGTCGACGAATGCCTGGAAGCAGCGCAGGCCGACATCACCGTGCAAACCAACCTGCTCGAAGCGCGCCTGCTCACCGGCGATGCCGCACTGTACGAACACTTTGGCCGACGCTACCGCGAGCAACTCGACGTGCAGGCATTCTTCCGCGCCAAATTGCTCGAACGCGAACAGCGTTACGCGCGCTACAACGACACCCCCTACGCCCTGGAACCCAACTGCAAGGAAAGCCCCGGCGGCCTGCGCGACCTGCAATTGCTCGGCTGGATCGCCCGCGCCGCCGGCCTGGGCCGCAACTGGCGCGAACTGACACGCCACCGCATGATCACCGGCAATGAGGCAAGCGACCTGCGCGGCTGCGAACGCTTCCTGCAACACGTGCGCATCGGCCTGCACTACATCGC
This sequence comes from Azoarcus sp., assembly GCA_031268685.1. GTDB lineage: Bacteria > Pseudomonadota > Gammaproteobacteria > Burkholderiales > Rhodocyclaceae > WRNU01. The sequence continues at coordinate 1,983 of JAIRWW010000277.1, read as the reverse complement.
GGGCCGCACCGAAGACAGGCTGCTGTTCGACTATCAGGAACGCCTCGCCCAAACCATGGGAATCAAGGCCAACGCCGCCAAGCGCGCCTCGGAAATCCTGATGCAACGCTACTACCTGACGGCGAAAAAACTCACCCAGATCAACGGCATCCTGCTCCTGAACTACGGCGGCGAAATCCTTCCTGCACGCGCCCCAGCCATTATCATCAACGACCGCTTCCAGGCCGTGCGCGAGCTGCTCGACATCCGCGACGACAAAGTTTTCGAGCGCCAGCCGTCGGCGATGCTCGAATGCTTTCTGCTGCTGCAACAACGCTCCGAACTCAAATCCATGACCGCCCGCAGCTTTCGCGCGCTATGGGTGAACCGGGCCAGCATCAATGCAGCCTTCCGGGCCGACCCCGGCAACCGCACGGCCTTTCTATCCATCCTCCAGCAAAAACGCGGCATCGTCCATGCCTTCCGCTGGATGAACCAGAACGGCATACTGTCCCGCTATCTGCTGCCCTGGCGCAGAATCCTGTGCCAGATGCAGCACGACCTGTTCCATGCCTACACCGTAGACCAGCATACCCTTCTGGTATTGCGCAACATGCGCCGCTTCAGCATGGGCGAGCACGCTCACGAACACCCGCTCATGACGCGCCTGATCCTCGGCTTCGAGCGTCACTGGCTGCTATATATTGCTGTGCTTTTCCACGACATCGCCAAAGGACGCGGCGGCGACCATTCGATTCTGGGCATGGCCGATGCGCGGGAATTTTGCGAAACCCACGGACTGGAACCTCAGGACACCGAACTCGTCGTCTGGCTCGTGCGCCACCATCTCACCATGTCGCACGTCGCGCAAAAAGAAGACACCAGCAATCCACGAACCATCCAGGACTTTGCCGCTACAGTCGGCGACGAACGCCGGCTCGCGGCGCTATACCTCCTCACCCATGCCGACATTCGCGGCACCAGTCCCAAGGTTTGGAACGGCTGGAAAGGCAAACTGCTCGAAGACCTCTTTTTCGCCACCCAGCGCCTGCTGCGTGGCGCCACCCCGCGACAGGCGCTGCGCCAGGACAGCCGCATCGACTACGCGCGCCAGATACTGCGTTACCACGGACTGCGGGCCGGCGTTGAAGACGCCTTCTGGAAACAACTCGACGACGTTTACTTCATGCGTCATTCTTCCGACGAAATCGCCTGGCACACTCGGATACTCTATTTCCAGGTCGACACCGACGAACCAGTCGTCAAGGCCCGGCTATCGGACGAAGACACGGGCATGCAAGTCATGGTCTATGCCTCCGACCAGAAAAACCTGTTCGTGAGCCTGACCGGATTCTTCAGCCGCATGGGCTTTTCCATCCTCGAAGCCAAGGTGCACACCACCCGCCACGGCTATGCGCTGGACAGCTTCATCCTGCAAAACACCGGCGACGAAGACAACTACCGCGACATCGTTTCCCTGATAGAGCACGACCTTAGCGCCGTTCTGCGCACCCCGGACAAAATCCTGCGCCCGCCGCCAGGCCGCCTCTCGCGTCAGGTCAAGCACTTCCCGATTGCGCCGGAAATCAGCCTGCGCGCCGACGAGGCAGGTCGCTATCACATCCTGTCAATCACCGCCGCCGACCGCCCCGGCCTTTTGTTCGATGTCGCCGAAGTACTGGCCCATCACAACATCGACGTAGCAACGGCCCGGATCACCACCCTGGGCGAACGCGCGGAAGACACCTTTCTCCTCACCGGCGGCGGTCTGGCACAAGAAGCGCGCGCCATCAAAGTCGAACGCGAATTGCTCGACCGGCTTCAGCTTTGATTGATGTTTGCGATCTTCAGCGATGCCGACGCAAGCCTCTGCTGAAGCAATGACTGAACGCCTCTATGCCGTTCATGTCAGGCACCCACCGATAAGCCGGACGCATTTCGATCTACCAAATAAAGCATAGTGAACAAAAAAGCCCGCTTGCGGAGTATGCAAGCGGGCTTTTG
>JAIRWW010000229.1 GCA_031268685.1 Azoarcus sp. | reverse complement strand
AAGCCGACGCGCGGATTCATCCACAGAACGATTTCCTCCGACAAGCGCGAAAGGTGCGTCATGAGCAAAGCGCCCGCGGCGCAAAACTCGATAGCAAAATCGCGGTCGCTCACCGCATCGAGCGAATTGCGGCAGATATCTTCAAACCCCAGTTCGGCGGCAACAGACTCGCGGTCTATCGGATAACTCGTGCCCGCGAGCGCCGCCGAACCCAGGGGCAGGCAATTCACGCGGCGGCGGCAATCGGCGAAACGTCCGGCATCGCGCCTGCTCATCTCGTAATAAGCCAGCAGATGATGGCCAAACGTCACCGGCTGCGCGACCTGAAGATGCGTGAAACCGGGCATCGGCGTATCGGCGTGCGCTTCAGCGACATCGAGCAAGCGGCTCTGAAACTCCGCAATCAACGCAAGAATCAGATCGATAGCCTCCCGCAGCCACAAGCGGATATCGGTAGCGACCTGATCGTTGCGGCTACGCCCGGTGTGCAAGCGTTTACCAGCATCACCGGCGAGCGCGGTCAAACGCCTTTCTATATTGAGATGAACATCCTCGCCATCGAGATCCCATACAAACTCGCCGCGCGCAATTTCATCCGCTAGCTGCGCCATGCCGCGCTCTATGGCGGCGAGATCGGCATCGCTAATAATGCCTTGGCGGGCAAGCATCCTGGCGTGGGCCAGCGATCCCCGGATATCCTGCTCCGCCATGCGCTGGTCGAAAAACACCGAAGCGGTATAGCGTTTGACCAATTCCGACACAGGCTCGCTGAAACGTCCCGACCAAGCTTTGGCAGCACCAGCGAGCGGAGAAGAAGATTTATGTTTTAAGGTCATGATGTATCGCGTGTCGAAAAAAACACCGGCATGGGACGGCGCTCCGAACCGGGGCGCAAGTATAGAACAAAAGCTTTCCCATCCCCAGGAAGCGCAAGCCATTCAGGCCCCAAACCTAAGGCTTTGCCGCAGCGGCCCCGCTGCTGGCGTCCTGCTCGCCATGCCGTGGAACCGCGCCCCCCTTGCGGCGGCGGACAATCCCCCAGCCCACCACGGGCAAAGCCAGCGCAAGCAAAGTCAATAACCAGCCGGCAGCCTGCGGATTGGCGGGTTCCGGCAAATATCGCCCGGCCGCGCACACCACGATTACTACAGCGCAAATACGCTCCGGGAGCGACAAGGGGCCGCCTTGCCACCAACCGGCAACCCCGTAGATCATCGCCGGCGTCAAATAAAGCAGACTGGCAAAATCGCGGTAACGCGGCGCAACAAGCAGCAACAAGGCCGCAACAGCGGCGGCAAAAAGAAGAAAACCGCGCAAGACCGACAAAACATCCGCCGCGCCAGGCAATCTCCGGCCAATTCTCATCCGTTCGGATTGAGACAGTCGCTGCCCTTGATCCCACGAAGAACGCCCTTCGACAAACTCATGGCAAGCAGAACTGACCAGAACATCCCCGGCAGCAAACCACGCCTTGCGCACCCGTTGCCAAGCCTCATCGGCAGGCATCAGCGCATCGCCCTGCCAACGCGCCAGCGCCGCACCGGTGAACACAGCGGCAAACGCCACCGTCCCGAGCGTCGCCCAATCGGTAAAGCTCGCATACGCCAGAACGGCATGCTCGGCATGCAACACCGCGACCAATCCAGTCGTCGCACCGGCGAAGCACACAGCGGCAAGACGCCACGGCGCGCGGCACAACGCGCGGACGCGCCCGATCAACGCGAGCGCCAGCGCGAGCGCCGCCCCCACTGCCGCGCCGCCCAAGGGAAGCGCCATACCATCACGCTCGGCCACAGCCCCGGTCAGCGGAAACTTGGGCCGCAAATCGTTCGCATCCAAAATGCCCCAATAACCGCCGACCGTACCTTCAAGCGCCCGCTTCCACGGCTGGTCTATAGCCTCGATCAAGTTGTAATCCCAACCCTCGGCATGCGCGCGGTACACAAACTCCCGGACATAACGCGCCTGATTGACCCGCGAAGGCCGCGACGCCTCGCGCTGACGGCCCGCGCCAGGCCAGCCGGTTTCACCAACCAATACAGGCTTGCCGGAAAAATGCGCCCCCACCCTGGAACGGATATCAGCAACATGGATCAACGCATCCGCAATATCGACCGGCTCATCCTCCCAGAACGGCAAGATATGCACCGTCACAAAATCGACCGCATCGGCAAGTTCATCGTGCTTAAGCCAGAACTCCCACACATCCGCATACGTAACAGGCACGGCGCTCGCCGCGCGCGCCGAAGCGAGTAGCGCACGCATCTCATCCGGCGTGCGCTCCCGGCGCAACAACACCTCATTGCCGACGATAAGCGCCCGCACCACATCACGATATTCATTAGCCAGCGCAATAGCGCGATCAAGCTCGATTGCGTTCTTTTCCCGGTCATAACCTATCCATGCCCCGAGCAAAACCTTCAGCCCCAGCTCACGGGCTACGGCGGGCACCTGCTCCATACCGGCATTGGCCGCATAAATGCGCACACAAGCCGTGAGCGCGGAAAGCGCCCTCAAATCCTCCTCGATCTGCTGGCGCGAAATGCGCAAAGTCTCATCGAACGGCGTCTGCCCCGGACGGTGGAAGGGCGCGTAAGAAACACAGCGCAACTTCTCGCCCGCGGCCAATTGCAAGCCGTGCATCGGCACCGGACGGGTTTCGCCGCAGACCCACAAGAGCAGCGCGACGAAACCGAAAAAATGGACAAAAGCCAAAGCCGCCCAAAGCGGGCGGCGGGCGGGCTGCAAAGCCTCAGTCATGGAAGTTCAGACAAGGACGGCGGGACGCCGCATTATGCCCGGCTTTCCGCCACCGGGCGCATGGGACCATGGAGCCGCCAGGGCAATTGCACGAACACAGCTCGCCGTTACACAGTGCATCCGGGGGCAGACTGCTGATGTAGTAACGTTGCTCGCGGGCGGTCTTGCCCTTGATGGCGTGCTCGGAGTCGATGAGCACAAAGGTTTTGAGCCATGTTTTCCATGAGCACACGCTCGATCCATCTGAGTACAAGAAGCCGGATACTGGCGGAACCAGTCATCGCCGTGCTTGTTAACAGAGGAGGATGCAATGAAAGTGTTTCACGGGTTCAATAAGTTGCTAAAGGCTTACCAAGCCCTTGGTGTGTCAGGAATACATACCAAATTAGAGTTCGTTAATAACTCTAGGGAAGATATTTTGAACGGTATTTTTTATGTACCAGAAAATGAAGACGAAGACGAGGAGTGTGAAAACACTTTAGAAAT
>JAIRWW010000193.1 GCA_031268685.1 Azoarcus sp. | reverse complement strand
GGTGTGCGCAGGCAATAGGGCGTGATGAGTTCGGGGCCGGGGTCGGAGCTGCCCGCGGCGCGCAGGCGGACGGTGTCTTCGTTGAGGTATTCGCCGCCGGTCTGTTCTGCGCCCGCTGCGACCGGTTTCATGCCAAGGGTGGCGAATCCCTGCGCGCGCGCGGCATGGATGAGGGCGCACGTGGCGAAGGTTTTGCCGACTCCTGTGTCGGTTCCTGTGACGAACCAAGCGCGAAACGCCGTCATGCGGGCTTCCTCAAGGCGAGCAGAATCAAATCGTATGTCGCGGGCAGCGCACCGTCGGGGCGGCGAAAAGCTTCGTAGGCGGACTGGAGAATCTGCCAGCCGCGCCGTCCGAGCGGTTGTCTACGCCGCTTTTCGCCGACGGTATGCGCGCCGATAGCCTTGATGTTACCAAGGAGTTCGTGCAAATCGGCGGCGATCTCGCAAAGTGGTGTCTGGCTGTGCGTCTCGATGGCGAGACCCGAAGCTTCGGCTATGGCGAGCCAATGGGCGATATCGTCGAAATCGATGACGTGAACATCGTCGTCCACGCTTGCGAAAGCAGTGCGCAATTCGTGCAGGGTGTTCGGTCCCAGCGTGGCGATCCATGCAGCGCCGCCCGGTTTTAGTACACGGGCGGCTTCGGCGAGCGCCCTGGCCGGATCGCACCATTGCAGGGCCAGGCTCGACCAGTAGAGGTCGACCGTGGCGTCGGCAAGCGGCAGGTATTCGATGTCGGCGCACAAGGGCAGGGCGTCGAAAGCGCGGGCGCGGGCGAGCATGGCGGGAGAAAAATCGAGCGCGATACGATGCGCCTGCGGAAAGCGTGCCGCTAGTCCGGGCAGGGCCTGTCCGGTGCCGCAACCGGCATCGAGTACGCAGCGCACGGCTTTTGCCGGAGTTCGGGCGAAGGCGGACAGATGTGCCGCTGCTTCGCGCTGCACATGGGCGGCGGTGTCGTAAGTGGCGGCGGCGCGGTCGAATGCGCGGCGGATTTCGTGTTTGCGAGCAAGAGCGGCCATGATCTCAGCCGAATTCCGCGTGCAGGTGCGCACGGGCCGCCGCCACACATTCGTCGCAAGCCGAAATCAGCGGGGCGTGGCCGCGATTTTTCAATATGTTCAGGCGGGCGCGGGGCAGGGTGTTGGCGAGCCAGCGCGCGGCATCGGGCGGCATCAATGCGTCGCCGTCGCCATGGATGAGGCAAACGGGTTGTTCGATGGCCGCGAGTTCGGCGCGGAGGTCGGTGTCGGCGAGAATGCGCAGGCCGTCCGCGAGCGCTTGGGGCGTTTGCCCGGCGTGAGGCAGGCAAGCCGTCTCGGAAAGCCTGTGGAGCAGATGCTTGCGGCTATCGTCGCCGAAGGTTTGCAAGGCGAGAAAGCGGCGCAGCGTGGCGGCTGGATTGCTGGCGTAGCCTTCGATGAAATCCGAGACTGTTTTTTCGTCCAGTCCATGAGGCCAGCCGTCGTCGGCGACGAATCGGGGCGTGGCTCCGATGAGTATCAGACTGGCGACGCGCCGGGGCCGGACGCGGGCAAGTTCGAGCGCGAGCAGCGCGCCCAGCGACCAGCCGATGAGAACTGCATTGCCTGGCAGCGTGGGAGCGAATGCTTCTACCCAGGCGGCGAGGCTGTTTCGGGGGCTGGCTGTGGCGACGCCGTGGCCGGGCAGGGCGGGCGTGTGGATTTCGGAAGCGTCGCCGCTCAGGGCGGCGGCCATCGCTTGCCAGATCGAGGGTGTCATTGCCCAGCCGTGCAGGAACACCATGGGCATTTTTGCCGCGGCGTTCACGAGCAGCTCTCCTGCCGGTTGATGGCTTCGGTCAGGCGGTCGATGTCGTCCGGCGTGTGCGCCGCCGACAACGAGATGCGCAAGCGCGCGCTGCCCGGGGGCACCGTGGGCGGGCGGATCGCCGGAACCCACAGCCCTTCGTTCATCAGCGCCGCGGCCAGCGCCAGCGCTGTGGCGTTGTCCCCGACGATGAGGGGCTGGATAGGCGTGCGCGAAGGCAAGAGTTTCCAGCGTTTTTGCGCAAGACCGGCGGTGAGTTGCCCGATCAGCGCGGCAAGGCGGGCGCGGCGTTCGTCGCCTTCTTCGATGAGGCCGATGCTGGCGAGCAAGGCTTGCGCCAGCGCGGGGGGCGAGCCGGTAGTGAAGATATAGGTGCGGGTTTTCTGCATCAGCCACTCGACGACTTCATCAGCGCCCGCGACGAAGGCTCCCGCGACGCCCGCGGCCTTGGACAGCGTACCGACCTGGATCAGGCGCCAGCTTTCCGCGGCATCGCCGGGCAGTCCGGCTTCGGCGAGCGCGCCGCGGCCCTGCGGCCCGAGTACGCCGAAGCCGTGGGCGTCGTCGATGAGCAGCCAGGCATCGAACCGCTCGGCGAGCGCCATCAATTCGCGCAAGGGCGCGACATCGCCATCCATGCTGAACACGGCGTCGCTCACGATGAGTTTCGCCGGCGCTTCGCTTGCGGCCAGCATGCGTTCGAGCGCGGCGAGATCGAGGTGCGGGTAACGGTGTGCCTTGGCGTTCGACAGCAACATGCCGTCGATGAGCGAAGCGTGGTTGAGCCGGTCGGCGAATATGGCGTCGCCGCGCCCGGTCAACACTGGCACGATGCCGCAATTGGCCATGAATCCGGCGGGGAAGACGAGCGCCCGCTCGCGCCCGGCGAAAGCCGCGAGCCGCCGTTCGAGGTCGTGCTGCACGGTGTAATGGCCGGATACCAGATGCGAAGCGCCCGCACCCGCGCCCCAGCGCCGCGCGCCTTCGGCAAGCGCTTCGGCCAGGCGGGGATCTCCGGCGAGGCCGAGATAATCATTGCTGCAAAAAGCGAGGTATGCCTTGCCGTCGATGAGGACATGGGGCGAGCAGGGCTGTTCGTTGTCGCGGCGGATGCGCCGTAGATGATCGCGGTCGAGTGCATCGAGCGCGGCGCGCATGCGGTCGAGCTGGTTCATGTCAGCGCGCGCCCGAGCGCATGCGCGGCGGCCTGGGTCAGCGCGCGCAGTTCTGCTTCGTTCATGACATAGGGCGGCATGAAATATACCGTGTTGCCGATGGGCCGCAGGAGCGCTCCGGCATCGAGCGCGGCGGCGAAAAAGCGGCGGGAGAAATCCTTTGGCGCGTCTTCGACATCGAAGGCGGCGATCATGCCGCGCTGGCGCAGGTGGCGCACCGCCGCGTGGCCGGAGAAGGCTTCCGCGAGTAAACGCCCCAACAATGCGGCGCGTTCCCGGTTGGCGGCAAGCACGCCATCTTCATCGAAAATATCCAGCGTTGCCAGCGCGGCGCGGCAGGCGAGCGGATTGCCGGTGTAGGAGTGCGAATGCAAAAAGCCCCGGCGCATATCGTCGTCGTAAAAGGCGCGGAAAATCTCGTCGCGGCACAGTACGGCGGACAGCGGCAGATAACCGCCGGAGATGCCTTTGGAGAGGCACAGCAGGTCGGGGCGGATGCCCGCCTGCTCGTGCGCGAAAAACGTGCCGCTGCGTCCATAGCCGACGGCGATTTCATCGCAGATCAAATGCACTTGGTGGCGGTCGCACAGGGCGCGGGCGAGCCGCAGGTATTCAGGATCGTGCATCACCATGCCCGCCGCGGCCTGCACCAGCGGTTCAAGGATGAAGGCGGCGATGCGCCCGCCTTCGGCTTCGAGCTTTTCCGCCAGCGCTCCGGCGGCGCGGCGGGCGGCATCGGCGGCGGATTCGCCCGGCGCGGCGCGGCGCGCGTCCGGCGTGGGTACGGTTTCGGCTTGACGCAGGAGCGGCGCGTAAGCTTCCCGGAACAGGGCGACATCGGTGACGGCGAGCGCGCCAACGGTTTCGCCGTGATAGCTGTTTTCCAGGCACAGGAAACGGTCTTTTTGCGGCAGCCCCTGGTTGCGCCACGCATGAAAACTCATCTTGAGCGCAATCTCTACGGACGAGGCGCCGTCAGAGGCATAGAAGGCATGTCCGAGTGCGCCGTCCGTGAGCGCGGCCAGCCGTTCGGACAGTTCGACCACGGGAGGATGGGTGAAACCGGCAAGCATCGCGTGTTCCAGCCGGTCGAGTTGCTCACGCAAGGCGGCATTGATGCGCGGATTGCAATGTCCGAAAAGATTGACCCACCACGAACTGATGCCATCCAATATCTGCTTGCCGTCCTCGGTGATTAGCCACGGCCCTTTGCCAGCGACGACTGGCACAGGCGGCAGGATTTCGTGGTGCTTCATTTGGGTGCATGGATGCCAGACGGCGGCAAGAGAGCGTTGCAGTAGCGAGGCGGTCATCTGTTTGCGGAATGGATGATTAAACCGGTTGTTGGGGAATTGGCGATTGGTTTTGCTCGCGCTGGCCTTGCCTGCTGCGGGTTGGCGAATCCTTCGCCGCCGCGATGGGTTTTCGATGCCGCAACAGGGCAAAGAGGGCGAGCAGGACACCGACGGCGGCAGGGTCGGCACAGTACAGCACGAGTCCGGCCACGCCAGCGAACCAGCCGAACCAGGCGAGACGCCGCCAGGTGAACAGAAAAGCCAGCGTTCCCGCGAGCAGCGCCAGCCAGCCAAGGCCTTGCTGTTGGAAACTTTGCACAAGCAGCCATGTGAGTCCGCAAGGCAAGGCGGCATCCGCTCCGCCAGGGCCGCAGTCGCGCGGCAGGAGGCCGTTTTCGATGACGCCGAAGCGCAGCGCCGCCAGCGCCAGTCCGAATAGCGTCGCGCCAAGGATTGCGCGGGCCAGCGTGCGTCTTGGTTCGCTTTGCCGGATAGCTTGTATGGCGCGGAGGATCATAGCGGATGCATCATGTCTTAGTCATTAATGGTCAATATGACCGGATCGCGCATCGTCATTTTCTTTGTTTCTTTCAGTCAGATGTTTCAGGGCTGGCGCTGGAAGCGTCTTTCAGCCAGATCAGCGACGCGAAGCGGCCCGTCACGCCATCGCGCCGGTAAGAGTAGAAGTGCGCGGTTTCGGTGAAGGTGCATCGTCCGCCGCCGTATATCCGGGATACGCCGGCCTGCGTCAGGCGGCGGCGGGCGAGTGCGTACAGGTCGGCAAGCCATTTGCCCCGGCTTTCCCGCGCCGCGAAAGCCGCGTGCGCGCCTGGGTCGAGTCTCAGGAATGCTTCGCGCACTTCGTTGCCGACTTCAAATGCCGCCGGGCCTATTGCCGGGCCAAGCCATGCCATGATCCGCGCAGGCGGCGCGGCCATGGCGGCGAGCGTTGCCTCTAATATGCCCGCAGCAAGCCCGCGCCAGCCCGCGTGCGCGGCGGCGGCGATGCTGCCTGCTTCGTCGCAGAACAGTACCGGCAGGCAGTCGGCGGTCATTACGGCGCACACTGCGCCGGGTGTGCGCGTTACGGCGGCATCGGCGCGGAGAGGCGTTGTTTGCACGCCGCTGCTGGCCATGGCGACTTCGATGCCGTGCACTTGTTCGAGCCAACAAGGTTCGGCGGGCAAGTGCCGCCGCAACAGGGCGCGGTTGGCGGCGACTGCCGCCGGGTCGTCTCCTACGTGCACGCCGAGATTGAAGCTGTCGTAAGGGGCCTTGCTGTTTCCGCCGGGCCGTCGGGTGGTGACCAGGGCGCGCACTGTGGGCGCTGCGGGCCAATCAGGCACGAGAAAGGCAAAGGCGTTTGCGTCAGGCATTGTCCGCTCCCGGATGTTTCAGGCTGCGGCTGCCCAGCGCTTCCAGCAGACTGGAGAAGTCTGGCGGCAGGGGGGCGAGCCAGGTCATTGTTTCTTCGCTCGCGGGATGGATCAGTCCGAGCCGGAAGGCATGCAGCGCCTGACGGTGGAAGCCGCCCGTGAAGTTCTGAACGATTCCTGCCCGTTCGGGCTGAGCCAGCCCTTGCTCTTGATTCCATACAGAGCGCCCTTCGACAAGCTCAGGGCGAACGGCTTCCTTTGTCAGCCGCTCATGGTGAATGGCTTCCTTTGCCAGCCGCTGGCCGGATGCCCGCTTCGGGCCATATACAGGGTCGCCGACGAGCGGATGGCCGAGATGCGCCATGTGTACCCGTATCTGGTGGGTGCGGCCCGTCGCCAGGCGGCATTCGAGCAAAGTCGCCGCGCCCAGCCGTTCGCGCACTTTGTAGCGGGTCAGGGCTGCCCGGCCCCCCGCAACCACGGCCATTTTTGTGCGCTGCACGGGGTGGCGGGCAATCGGGGCGTCGATTTCGCCGTCGCGGACGAGTGCGCCGTGCACTAGCGCGAGGTAGTGGCGTTCGACCGTGCGCGCCTGCAATTGCCGGATCAGATGCGTTTGCGCCGGCAAGGTTTTTGCCACGACCAGCAGGCCGCTGGTGTCTTTGTCGAGCCGGTGCACGATGCCCGCACGCGGGATTGCGGCAAGCGCCGGGGCGTGGTGGAGCAGGGCATTCATCAGTGTGCCGTGCCAGTTGCCATTGCCCGGATGCACGACCAGTCCGGCGGGTTTGTCGAGTACCAGCAGGCAGTCGTCCTCGAATACGATGGAGAGCGCGATGTTTTCCGGCGCGGCGGATGCTTGCCGGGGGGTTGCCGGGATAGCGTCCATTTCCAGTCGTTCGCCGCCCCGGACTTTGGCGCTGGCTTCGGGAACGCGGCCATCCACGCGAATGCGCCCTTCGCGCAGCCAGCCCTGTAGAGAACTGCGCGAATATTCGGGAAACATGCATGCGAGCGCACGATCCAACCGCCAGCCCGCGCAATCCGGTGGAACCGTGATGCATGCGGCAGGCGCGGTTTCACGCGGAACGGGAGCTTTATCCAGGCTGCGGCTATAATTCGCCGGTTCATTCAAGCGAGTGTTTTCGATGACTAAGTCCATTTTTGAAAGTGTAGCGGGAAAAGCGGCCCGGAACGTCTTGCTGATTGCCGTTTTGGCGCTGGGCGGATGCAACAGCACGCCAGATGACGAAACCGCGAACTGGGACGCCCAGAAGCTTTACTCAGAGGCGAAGACTCTGATGAACGAGGGCGGCTACGATGAGGCGATCAAGATGTTCGAGAAGCTTGAATCGCGCTATCCCTACGGCCGCTATGCCCAACAGGCGCAACTCGACACCGCCTATGCTTATTACAAGTCTTCGGAACCCGATCTGGCGATTCTTGCGACCGAGCGTTTCATCAAGCTGCACCCCAATCACCGCGATGTCGATTATGCCTATTACCTGAAGGGGCTGGTCAATTTCAATGAGGATCTCGGTATTTTCGGCGACATGACTGGAAAGGATCTTTCCCAGCGCGATCCAAGGGCATCGCGCGAGGCCTTCGATACCTTCCGCGAACTCGCCGAACGCTTCCCCGAGAGCAAGTATGCCGAGGATTCCCGTCTGCGCATGCAGTATCTGGTGAATTCGCTTGCTTCGTATGAAGTGCACGTCGCCCGCTACTATTACCGGCGCAGCGCTTATATCGCCGCCATCAATCGCGCCCAGGCAGCCATTGCCAATTATCCGAACGCGCCCGCGCACGAGGAAGCCCTGTTCTTGCTGGTCAAAAGTTACGACAAGCTCGGACTCGCCGACCTGCGCGACGACGCTGATCGAGTGATGAAACAAAATTTTTCTGACAGCCGGTATTTGTCCGGCGATAACAAAGATGGGCGGCCATGGTGGCAGCTTTGGGAATGATGGCGGGGCATGGCCCGGCCTTCTATGCTGGGTTCAGCCTTTGGTAGGGATGAAACCAATGATGGCCAGAGTGATGTTGTCGCCATGGTTTCCGGCGCGCTGCCGGGCAAGACCGAGCAGGCGGCGCGCTGCTTCGGCAGCGGGAAAATCGGCAAGCGTGGCGGCGAGTTCATCGTCGCTGAAGTGACGCCAGAGTCCGTCCGAACAGAGCAGGAAACGATCACCTGTCACCGCGTCTCCACTGCTGCCGTGTTCGATGCGCGGGGGACGATCGCTCCCAAGGCAGGCGATCAGGACGTTGCGTTGCGGATGCTGCAATGCTTCTTCCGCAGACAGTTTGCCGCGCCGCTGCAATTCTCCGACCAGCGAATGGTCGTTCGTGCGCGCCAGCAAGCGGCGATCACGGAAGTGGTAGAGACGTGAGTCGCCGCAATGCGCCCAATATGTTTTGCCACGGTAAAGCATGTACATCACGATCGTGCTGTGGGGATCTTGCTCGTTGGCGAATTGGCTCATGCGAATCGCCCCATGCGCGGCATGGATCGTGGCGTCCAGCACTCGTTCGGGCTGCTCCGTGGCGGGCGTGAAGGCTTCCAGACCCCGATGCGCCGCCGCGATGACATGTTCGGCCGCCGCCGCGCCGCCGTTCTGTCCGCCCATACCATCGGCCAGCGCAACGAGTAAAGCGCCTGGATGCGAGGGATGGGTCAGGATGGCGACACGATCCTGCTGGACCTTGCGATCACCTATGTGGCGGGCGACGCATGTTTCTACGGAGACACGCATGAGAAAAGCTAGAGCTATTTGAACGAATTTGTTGATGCATGATAGCAACAGGCACAGGGCAGGCATAGCGTTATGTCCGAAATTGCCCAAACAATCTCATGAACGACACAATTCATTGATTTTAAAAAGGTTTATGCTTTTGGGGTCTGAAATAAAATTTTTAATTACATCAATGGGTTGGGTAATTACATGAGGATTTTCCCAGCAATTGGGCATTGCTTGGGTGCGTTGCACCAAGCCTTGACTTTACGCAGCCCTGCCAATAAACTTATCGGTTCTTCAAACGAACAATGTTATGGAGCAATACCATGTACGCGGTGATAAAAACCGGCGGCAAGCAATATCGCGTCGCAGCCGGCGAAAAGATCAAGGTAGAACAGATACCGGCCGACGTGGGTTCCAAGATCACTCTCGACCAGGTTCTGCTGGTCGGCGAGGGCGAGTCGGTCAGGATAGGCACGCCAATGGTCGCCGGAGCCACAGTCATTGCGTCCGTGCTCGCGCACGGACGTCACGACAAAGTCAAGATTTTCAAGATGCGCCGGCGCAAGCACTACCAGAAGCATCAAGGGCATCGCCAGAACTACACTGAAATCGTCATTGACGAGATTTCAGCCTGAGACCGGAGACCATTCGACATGGCACACAAAAAAGCAGGCGGCAGTTCGCGCAATGGCCGCGACTCTGAATCGAAACGCCTTGGCGTGAAGCGTTA
>JAIRWW010000061.1 GCA_031268685.1 Azoarcus sp. | reverse complement strand
ATGAACATCATGCTGGTGTCGGTGACGGAACGCACCCGTGAAATCGGCATCCGCATGGCGACCGGTGCGCGGATGAAAAACATCCTGCAACAATTTCTCATTGAGGCGCTGGTGGTTTCCGCCCTTGGCGGCCTCATAGGCGTCGCTTTCGGGCTGGCGACCGCCGCACTCATCCAGGTTCTCGGCACGCCCATCAAATATACGCCACTGCCAGTCATGCTCGCGTTCGGGTGCGCTTTCATCACCGGTCTGATGTTCGGCTACCTGCCGGCACGCAAGGCCGCCCGGCTCGATCCCGTTGTAGCCCTCGCCACGGAGTAAACAACATGAAACGCACCCTCGCCCTGCTCTTCGCACTAGTAGTTTTTCCCCTGCTGCTCAACGGCTGCTATCACCACAGAGGCAGACCAGCCAGCTACCGCTATTACGATCCACCCATCGTGGAACCGACATGGTACGAACCGAGCATATACTACCATCATCATTACCGCCATCGTCCGCCGCCACCGCCGCCGCCGCACATATATAACTCCCCCGCGCATCGTGCTCCGTCCCCCGGCATTCATCGCCCCATGCCACCGAGAACAGACCGAAGCAGCGAACGCCCGCGTGAAGTATTCGCGCCTCATCCGCAGACGCACCAATCCTCCTCGCATCAGCGGCACAACAGGGACACAGGGCAGCACTTGCGCGCGCAGGCTGCACGCACGGACACCTCCGCACACAGTTCGCCCCCTCGGCATGCACATAGAGAAGCCAACACAACGAGATCTTCCGAACGAACATCGTCGAAGCACGATTCATCAAAACGCGACTCATCAAAACACGATTCGTCACAACATGACGCTTCCCGGCATTCCCACGGGCGCAGGTAAAAAATGAAACGCTTGCCCGCGCTCGCCTGCGCCGTATTTTTTACCGGCTGCTCCTTCATCGGCCCTGTCGCCCGCCCCGATCTCGCCCTGCCCTCGCAATGGAGCGAAACAGCGCCTGGCGACAGCGCCGCAGCCCCGCCATCGCCGGACTGGTGGCACGGTTTCGGCTCACCGCAACTCGATGCCATGATCGCCGATGCCTTCGTCGGCAGTCCGGACTTGCGCGCACAGGCAGAGCGCGTCATCCAGGCCGAACTCACCCTGCGCGCGACGAATTCATCGCTATTCCCCGGCCTGAATCTATCCGGCAACAGCGGCTGGAGCCGCTCAGTCAGCGGCGACACAAGCGCGGTAGAAGAACGCAAAAGCTCCTCGCTCGGCCTGTCCGCCAGCTATGAACTAGACTTGTGGGGACGTGTATCCGCCTCCATCGCCAGCGACAAGGCCAAGCTCGCCGCCAGCCGCCACGACTACGACAGCGCCCGCCTGTCACTGGCCGCCAGCGTCGCCGCTACATATTTCCAATATCTGGCTGGTTTCGAGCGCCTGTCTATCGCACGTGAAAACCTCGCCATTGCCGAACGGGTGTTCAAAGTCGTCGAAGCCCGCCATCGCCACGGCGCGGCGTCCTCTCTCGATCTCTCACGCCAAAAAACCACTGTTCTCAGCCAGCGCGCCCAGATCGAGCCGCTGGAAGTGCAGGTGCGCCAAACGCGCAGCGCACTCGACATCCTGCGCGGCCATCCGCCAGGCGTCGATCCTCTTTCGCAGCAGCCTGCCGCGCCTATAGCAACGCTGGCCATCCCCGCCATCGGCCCGGGACTGCCTTCCGAATTGCTGCTGCGCCGCCCCGACATCGCCAGCGCCGAAGCCCAACTCGCCGCCGCCGCCGCCAACATCGGCGCGGCCCGCGCCGAGCTTTTTCCGAGCATCAGCCTATCGGCAGGCGGCGATCTGACAAGCGGATTCCTGCTCTCGCTCGCCAGCCCATCTTCCAGCGTATCGCTGACCGGCAAGCTCGTACAAACGATCTTCGACGCAGGACGGCTGAACGCACTCGTCGACAGCGCCCGCTCGCGCGAACGCGAACTGCTCGAAACCTACCGCAAAACCATCCTCACCAGCCTGAAAGAAGTCGAAGACGCCCTTTCCAACACCGCCCGCGACACCAGCCAGGAAGAAGCCCAAGTCCAGATTCTTGCCGAGGCGGAGCGCTCCCTGCACTTGGCCGAATTGCGCTACCGCGAAGGTGCGGACGACCTTCTTTCCGTGCTCGAAGCGCAACGCACGCGGTTCTCGGTGCAAGATCAACTCGCACAACTGAGATTGGCCCGGCTGACGGATGCGGTCAATCTATACAAAGCCCTGGGAGGCGGGTGGAAAGCGGAAGACGAAGCAGCCGTCACAACGGCCATCGCTCCGCAAGGCCAGTAGAACACCATTCAAGCCAAGCGCTGGGCGGATAAGGCCCTTTAGCGCTTGCCTTGCCGCATCGCAAAACCGACGCTGCCTGCCTAATCGTGGCTTACGCCTTCGCCAGAAGCGCCGCCCGCCGCCCGCAGGATTTCCAGCAAACCTTGGCTGGCGCGTCCGTCCGCCTTACGGCCAAGCGCCGTCTGTTCCTTTGCAATCGCCCTGCGCGTTTTTTCGCCTACCAT
>JAIRWW010000028.1 GCA_031268685.1 Azoarcus sp. | reverse complement strand
GCAGTTATTCGAAAATTTCGAATAACTGAGTCCTCTTGCAATTCGCTATCAGCAAACACTTTTTTCAGGTGGTAGTTGATCGTGTGGGTCTCCACATCGTAGAGCGCGGCCATCATCTTTTGGGTCAGCCAGACGTTTTCGTCGGCATACACTGCTTCCACGCCGCCATTGCCGCTTGCGGCCACGAAGGTCAGATATTCCGCCGCCGAGGAGCGGACAAGGGAGACCGTCTGCTTCTTCTTTGTCATGTCACGTTCTCTCCGTCGTTAAACAAATAAATGAAGTCCCGCTCGGAAGAATGGCCGTGCTGGAGACGAGCGATTCGACGGAATCGCTCGCCGCGCGGCGGGTGAGCAGCCAGGCGGCACATTGGCTCTGCTGCGGCGTCAGTAGCTGTTGCGTCATCTATGGTGCTTTTTCTTGTGCATGGTCGGTCATTCCCGTCCCGCTCAGCTTTCGGGCGCCAGTTCCGCGAGCAACATATCCTGCGCGGTACGCGCGGCGCGGCGCGGCGTTTTGCGCCGGTAGCTGCCGTCGGGCTGCATTTCCCATGTTTGCGTGTTGTCGAGGAGGTAAGTGCGCAAACCTTCTTTCAGCACGCGGCGCTTGAGCCGGGGGTCGAGCACGGGAAAGGCGATTTCGATGCGGCGGAAGAAGTTGCGCGGCATCCAGTCCGCGCTCGATAGATAAACCCGGTCTTCGCCGTCGGCGCGGAAATACAGGATGCGATGGTGTTCGAGAAAGCGCCCGACCAGCGAGCGCACGCGGATGTTTTCCGATAGTCCGCGCACGCCGGGGCGCAGGGCGCAAGGGCCGCGCACGATGAGGTCGATTTTTACGCCCGCCCGCGAGGCTTCGTACAGCGCTTCGATGGTTTCGGGTTCGAGCAGGGCATTGATCTTGGCGACGATGCGCCCCCGCCGTCCGGCGCGGGCGATTTCGGTTTCGCGCTCGATGGCCGCCACGACGTTGGGCTGAAGCGAAAACGGCGCTTGCCACAAATGGGCCAGCGTGGAGGCGCGGCCCAGTCCGGTAATCTGTTTGAATACTTCGGCTACGTCCTCGCCAATCCGCTCGTTGCAGGTGAGAAGGCCGAAATCGGTATAGAAGCATGTGGTGCGCGGGTGGTAGTTGCCGGTGCCCAAATGGACGTAGCGGCGCAGGCTGCCGCCTTCGCGGCGCACCAGCATCAGCAGCTTGGCGTGCACTTTGTAGCCGAAGACGCCGTAGACCACGTGCGCGCCAGCTCCTTCGAGACGGGTCGCCCACGAGATGTTGGCTTCTTCGTCGAAGCGGGCCATCAGTTCGAGGACGACTGTGACTTCCTTGCCTTTTTGCGCCGCGCGCACGAGGTGTTCCATTAGCACGGAATCGGTGCCGGTGCGATAAACGGTCATTTTGATCGCCACCACATGCGGGTCGTCGGCGGCGGCTTTCAGCAATTCAATGACCGGGGCGAAGCTCTGGAATGGGTGATGGAGCAAGACGTCCTGGTTGCGCAGGACGGCGAAGATGTCGCGCCGCCGGTCGAGCGGCTTGGGCAGGCCGGGGCGGAAGGCGGGGTATTTGAGATCGGGGCGGTCGACCCAGTCGGGCGCTTGCATCAGGCGCACGAGGTTGACGATGCCGGGCGTGCTGTACAGGTCGGCGCGGTCGAGCTTGAAGTGCTGGAGCAGGAAGCCCGCCATTTTTTCGGAACAGTTGTCGGCTACTTCCAGCCGCACGGCGTCGCCGAAATGGCGTTGCTGCAATTCGCCCTTGAGTTGGGCGCGCAAATCTTTGACTTCTTCTTCGTCGACGAATAGATCGGAATTGCGTGTGACGCGGAACTGGTAGCAGCCATGTACGTTCATGCCGCTGAACAGTTCGTCGACGTGGGCATGCAGCACCGAAGACAGGAAGACGAAGGTATGAGGCGCTTGTCCCGGTTTGCCGGGCAGGCGGATGACGCGGGGAAGCACGCGCGGCGCTTGCACGATGGCCGTGCCCGAATCGCGCCCGAAAGCGTCGCGGCCTTCGAGTTCCACGGCGAAGTTGAGGCTCTTGTTGAGCACTCTGGGGAAAGGGTGCGCCGGGTCGAGGCCGATGGGGGTGAGGACGGGGATGACTTCGCGGCGGAAGTAGTCGTGTATCCAGGCATCCTGTCCGTCGTCCCAGGCGCCCCGGCGCAGGAAGACCACGCCTTCGCGCTCCAGCGCCGGGAGGATGTCGTCGTTGAGCAGCGCGTATTGTTCGGCAAGGATTTGATGCACTTCGGTGCTGACGCGCGCCAGCAATTCGGCGGGCATTATGCCGTCGGTGCTGGTTGCGTTGCCGCCAAGGCGGATTTGCTCGCGGATGCCGGAAACCCTGATCTCGAAAAATTCATCGAGGTTGCTCGATACGATGCACAGGAACCTCAAGCGTTCGAGCAGCGGCGTAGCCGGGTCGGCGGCCTGGGCGAGTACGCGGCGCTGGAATTGCAACAGCGATAATTCGCGGTTGATGAAATGTTCGGCGGTGTGGCGGGGCTGGTAGGCCGGGGTATACATTTGTCTTTTTCTCCTGCCTGGACGATAGCTCGCAATTATGAAGCATTCGGGCCGCCGTGTTTGCCGCCGCCATTTCCGCACTCTCGGACATGGGCCGCGAAATATCCGCCCCTGACCCGCCGCGTTTCCCTGAACGGCGGAAGGGCATCACGCCATGGCGAGTTCCTGGATAAGGTACGGGTGCCGGGCAATGAGTTTCATGAGGCAGAGCACATTGCCCGGCGGATCGAAGCGCCCCTGTTCCCAATCGCGCAATGTGGCCACGGGTGTGGCGATGGCCTCGGCAAACGCGAGCTGTGTCATCCCCGCCTTGCGGCGGGCTTCGCGCAGGAGCATTTGCCCCGGCGTGGTGACGCGGGCGAAGTCGCCCGCTTTGGCTTGAGCAAGCGCCTCGCGTATACCCGGCACAGCTTCGCCAGCGTCCGCTTCGATGGCGCTGGCAAGGGCTTCGACATCCATTTTTTCAAGATCGGCCAAGCGGGTCATGATGTTCTCCTCACATCGGGTTCAGCTTGTTGATTTTGTCCGCCTTCAGCGTTTTGCGTTCGGTTTTGGCATAAACCGTCAAAGTGAACTCGCAGTATTCGTCTTCCGTCCAGAGCGCGGCGGACTGCTTCTGGAAGATTGGCGTTTCGATGACGGTTTCCATAACCGGCATTGTGCGGGCTGCCCGTACAATGTCAAGCATGACGGCGCGCCGCCCGGCCCCGTCATCCCTGCTGGAAGTTCGTGACGTTCGCGTGTGCGCGCCTTCGGGCGAATTGCTTCTACGCCCCATGGGAGGCTAAGATAAGCGCTTTTCGCCGCCTGTTTGCGCAGCGCGGCATCAGGGGAGCGGGCTATGAAGGTGGCAACGGGAGTGGCAACGGCGGCGAATCCTGACGCGGCGGCAGGACTGGCGGAACTGGTTGCCGCAGACGTCAGCGCGTCCGATGTCGATACGGCGCGCCGCCTGATCCTCAAATCGGACAAACTCGCCGATGTCTGTTATGACATCCGCGGCCCGGTGCTCACACGATCCCGCCAGATGGAGGACGAAGGGCACAGGATCATCAAGCTCAACATTGGCAATCTGGCTACCTTCGGGTTTGACGCGCCCGAGGAAATCCAGATGGACATGATCCGCAATCTGCCGTATTCCTCGGGATATTCCGATTCCAAAGGGATTTTCCCCGCGCGCAAGGCGGTGATGCATTACACGCAGCAAAAAGGCATCAAGGGCGTCGACGTCGAAGATATCTACATTGGCAATGGCGTCTCCGAACTCATCGCCATGGCAATGAACGCGCTGCTCAACGTGGGCGACGAAGTGCTGGTGCCCGCGCCGGACTACCCGTTGTGGACGGCGGCGGTGTCGCTCTCGGGCGGGCGTCCCGTGCATTATCTGTGCGACGAGGGCGCGGGCTGGCTGCCCGATCTGGCCGACATGCGCGCCAAGATCACGCCCAATACGCGCGCCATCGTCATTATCAACCCCAACAACCCGACGGGCGTGATTTATCCGGACGAAATTCTGCTGGAAATCATCGCCATCGCGCGCGAGCACGACCTCATCCTCTATGCTGACGAAGTCTATGACAAAGTGCTCTACGAAGGGGCTTCGCACACTTCGCTCGCGGCGCTTTCCGAGGACGTGCTGACGATCATCCTCAACGGCCTGTCAAAAAACTACCGCGCCTGCGGTTTCCGCGCCGGGTGGATGGTGGTGTGCGGCGACAAGCGCCACGCGCGGGACTATATCGAGGGCCTGGACATGCTGGCCTCGATGCGCCTTTGCTCCAATGTGCCCGGCCAGTACGCAATCCAGACCGCGCTTGGCGGCTACCAGAGCATCGACGATCTGGTAGGCGAGGGCGGGCGGCTGCGGCGGCAGCGCGATCTGGCATGGGAACTGATTACCGCGATTCCGGGCGTGAGTTGCATCAAGCCGCAGGCGACGCTCTATATGTTTCCGAAACTCGATCCCGGTTTGTACCCGATCGACGACGATCAGGCTTTCATTACCGAATTGCTGGAAACCGAGCAGGTGCTGCTCGTGCAGGGATCGGGGTTCAACTGGCCGCATTCCGATCATTTCCGGCTGGTGTTCTTGCCTTACGAAGAAGATTTGCGCGAAGCCGTCGGGCGCATCGCGCGCTTCCTCGAAAACTACCGCAAGCGGCATGGACGCTGACCGGCCGCTCTCCATTGTCACCATAAGCGGCGCTGATGAAGAAGCGGCGGCGCAATGGCTGGCTCGGGCGGAAGCTGTGCATCGCCAGTTGCGCGACCGGCTGCCGCCGGGCTTCGATGCCTATCGCGCAGTGCTGGCGCGCGTGCTCGCGGGCGGGGCGCGCCTGAGCATTGCGGCGGCGGGCGAGACGGTCGAGGGGCTGGCGCTTTGGCGCATCGTCGACAACACCTACGAAGCACGGCGTTTATATGTAGACGATCTGGTCGTGGATGCCGTCCGCCGCTCGCGCGGCGTCGGCCATGCGCTAATCGCATGGCTGGAGCGCGAAGCCAGGACGCTTTCCTGTGCGGTGCTGGCGCTGGACTCAGGCGTGCAACGCAACGGGGCGCATCATTTTTATTTTCGGGAAGGCTTTTCCATCCCATCATTTTGTTTCAGGAAAACACTTGCATGAAACCGATCAACGTAGGTCTTTTGGGTATCGGCACCGTAGGCGGCGGCGTCTTTACTGTGCTCGAACGCAATGCGGACGAAATCGCCAGCCGGGCAGGGCGCGAGATTCGCATCGCCACGATTGCGGACAGAAACACCGAACGTGCGCGTGAGATAGCGGGCAACAGTGTCAAAGTGACCGGCGATGCGCTATCTGTGACGCGCGATCCGGAGATAGACATCGTCATCGAACTGATCGGCGGCTACACGGCGGCCAAAGATCTGGTGCTGGAAGCCATCGAAAACGGCAAGCATGTCGTTACCGCCAACAAGGCGCTGCTGGCCGTGCATGGCAACGAAATCTTCGCCGCCGCGCGCCGCCGCGATGTCATGGTGGCCTTCGAGGCGGCAGTGGCGGGCGGCATCCCCATCATCAAGGCGCTGCGCGAAGGGCTTTCCGCCAATCGCATCCAGTGGGTGGCGGGCATCATCAACGGCACAACCAATTTCATCCTCTCGGAGATGCGCGACAAAGGGCTGTCCTTTGCCGCGGCGCTGAAAGAAGCGCAAAGCCTCGGCTACGCCGAGGCCGATCCCGCCTTCGATATCGAAGGCGTGGATGCCGCGCACAAAGCGACGATCATGAGCGCCATCGCCTTCGGCATTCCCATGCAGTTCGACAGGGCGCACGTCGAGGGCATTACCAGGCTCGAATCCGTAGACATCGCCTACGCCGAACAACTGGGCTATCGCATCAAGCTGCTGGGCATCGCCCGCCGCCGCGAGCACGGGGTGGAATTGCGCGTGCACCCGACGCTGATACCGGCCAAGCGCCTGCTCGCCAACGTCGAAGGCGCGATGAACGCGGTGCTGGTGCAGGGCGACGCCGTAGGGGCGACGCTTTATTACGGCAAGGGCGCGGGGGCCGAGCCGACCGCCAGCGCGGTCATCGCCGACCTGATCGACGTGACGCGGCTCCATACCGCCGATCCCGAACACCGTGTGCCGCACCTCGCCTTCCAGCCCGAGCGGGTGCGGGATGTGCCGGTGCTGCCGATCGGAGAAACGGTCACGTCCTATTACCTGCGCATGCGCGTGCTGGACAAACCCGGCGTGCTGGCCGACATTGCCCGCATCCTTGCCGATGGCGGCATTTCCATAGACGCCATGATCCAAAAAGAAGCAGGCGAGGGCGAGTCGCAGACTGATGTCATTATCCTCACCCACCGGACGGTAGAAAAGAACGCCGATGCGGCCATCGCGCGCATTGAGGCTCTCGATACAGTGGAAGGCAAAGTGACGCGGCTCCGGCTGGAAACCTTGTAAGGGGGCGGGGCAGCCGCACGCGGAACGGTTTTACGGTTTTACCGTTTTACCCGCGAACGGTTTTACCCGCGAAGGCTTGCCGTTTCCCGCCTGGCCGCCTTCCGGGCGCGGTCAGGCGAGGCGGTCGAGGTCGAATGCCTTGTGCAGCACACGCACGGCCAGTTCGAGATATTTCTCTTCGATTGCCACTGAAATCTTGATCTCGGAAGTCGAGATCATGCGTAAGTTGATACCTTCTTCGGACAGCGTGCGGAACATCCTCGCGGCTACGCCCGGATGCGAATGCATGCCGACGCCGACCACTGAGACCTTGCAGAGATTCTTGTCGGCCTCTACCGCCTTGGCGCCGATCACCGCCTTCACCCGGTCAAGCACATTGACCGTCTTGTCGAGATCGCTGCGGCTCACGGTGAATGAAAAATCGGCGGTGCCGTCGCGTCCGACGTTCTGGATGATCATGTCGACATCGATGTTGGCCTCGGCTACCGGCCCCACGATCTGATATGCGATGCCGGGCTGGTCGGGCACGCCCAGCACGGTGATCTTGGCTTCATCGCGGTTGAAAGCGATCCCGGAGATGACGGGTTGTTCCATATTGCGTTTTTCCTCAACGGTGATGAGCGTGCCTTCGCCTTCTTCTTCAAAGCTGGATAGCACGCGCAGCTTGACCTTGTATTTGCCAGCGAATTCGACAGAGCGGATTTGCAAAACCTTGGAGCCGAGGCTGGCCATTTCCAGCATTTCCTCGAAGGTGATGGTATCGAGCTTGCGCGCTTCGGGGACGATGCGCGGGTCGGTGGTATAGACGCCGTCGACGTCGGTGTATATCTGGCATTCGTCGGCTTTCAGGGCCGCCGCCAGCGCGACGCCGGTAGTGTCGGAGCCGCCGCGCCCGAGGGTGGTGATGTTGCCGTTGCCGTCGACGCCCTGGAAACCGGCGACGACGACGACCTTGCCTTCGGCGAGATCGCCGCGGATCGCCGCGTCGTCAATGCCGAGGATGCGCGCCTTGGTGAAGGCGCTGTCGGTGAGAATCCTGACCTGCCCGCCGGTATAGCTCTTGGCGGGAATGCCGATGTCTTGCAGGGCCATGGCGAGCAGGCCGATGGAGACTTGCTCGCCGGTGGAGATCACCATATCCAGCTCGCGCGGATCGGGAGCCTTCGAGAGCGTCTTGGTGAGCGCGATCAAGCGGTTGGTTTCGCCGCTCATCGCCGAGACCACGACCACGACCTGATGCCCTTGCGCGTGAAACTTCGCTACCCGGCTGGCCACATTCTTGATGCGTTCGGGGCTGCCCATCGAGGTGCCGCCGTATTTCTGGACGATTAGTGCCATCGCTGCCTTCAAATGCGGAAACAAGAGGCAGGATTCTAGCTAAAAAGGGCAGCGTTTGCGCAAGCGCATGCATCGGCATCCAATGCATGGGCGGGTTTGAAACTCGCCCCTACTCTGCCGCCTTGAAGTTGTAAACCGGCTTGATGCGGAACAAAATATCCGCCGTCGGCCCGATCTGCCGGATGATCTCGTCCATATGCTTGTACGCCATGGGCGCTTCGTCGAGCGTCTCCTCTACCACGCAGGTCGTGAAAACGCCTTCCATTTCCGCGCGGTACTCGTCCATTGACAGCCGTTTCCTGGCGACTGTCCTGCTCATCAGCCGTCCGGCGCCGTGTGGCGCGGAGCAGTTCCACTCTTTATTGCCCTTGCCGACACAGATCAGGCTGCCGTCACGCATGTTGAGCGGTATGAGCAGCTTTTCGCCCTTCTTTGCCGAGACCGAGCCTTTGCGCAGGATCATCGAATCCGTGTCGATGTAGTTGTGGATCGTCGTGAATGCATCCGCACAGGCCAGCCCCATTCCGCTCAGGATCACATCCAGCATCGCCTTGCGGTTCAGCGTGGCAAAGCGCTGGACGATCTTCATGTCATGAATATAGTCGTCGAACAAGGAACCCGTAACATATGCGAGGTCTTTCGGAACCAGCACATTCAAGGCCGACTCCGCCTTCAGGCGATTGACCGTTTCCTCGATTTCCTTCGCGCGGCCTTCGGCTTTGAGCTGCTTGATAATTTCCGCGACCTGTGGCTTTGAGCTTCCGCCAAGCGTTTTATAGGCTTGATCCTGGTAGTACTGCGCCACTTCGCTGCCCAAATGCCTGCTGCCGGAGTGCACGACGATGAATAGCCGTCCGTCGTCTGCCTGATCCGCTTCGATGAAGTGATTTCCGCCGCCGAGCGTACCGATGCTCTTTCGGGCGCGGCCAAGGTTAACGTTTCCGGCGCAGCGGAGATTCTCCAGTTCCGGGATCTCGTCGTTCAGCGGGTGGTGAATTTTGCGTATGTTTCTACCGCAAGGAATTTCCCGGTGAATCAATTTATCGAGTTCATCGAAGCTGATTTCACGTTCCGCAATCTCTACCGTTTCCATGCCGCAGCCGATGTCTACGCCGACCATGCCCGGCACGATTTTGTCCATGATGGTCATCGTCGTCCCGATGGTGCAGCCCTTGCCCGCATGTACATCCGGCATAATACGAATTATGCTTCCAGCAAATTCCTGCCGGTCGCAGACGGTCTTGATTTGCCGAAGCGCCATTTCCTCCAACTCGTCCGTGTAACAAAGCGCCGTGTTGAACTGCCCTTTTACTTCCACCATTTAGCTTTCTCTCCGAAAAAATACGGTAATGCCCGATAGCGCCGCAAGTCTAGCAAGATGCTTTGTCCCTTGCTCGAATCCAGCGTGGCAGGCCAGGGCAATCGCATGAATGCTGTTGTCGTGCACGTGAATCTGTGGTTTTCCGATGTTCAGGATTTGCCTTCCGAATCGACGTTTTCCCGCGCCACCGGGGCGCGCCAAGCTTAAGCCATAAACATATTATGGACAGCGCCTTAATCAGCAGCTTCTCGGTCGCCTCGACTTGGAGCATGGCCTCGGCGGCTGCCCGCGCCTGTCGCCAGCCGCTATTTCGTCACAAGGTAGAACCAACAGTCGTGTTGTTCATCCCCAGTAATGCGTTTCTGCATTACTATGCAGGGCATCAGCCTACGAGATTGTGAGGACACATCATCATGACCACATTGACCGTTACCGCACGGGGACAAGTGACGTTTCGCAAGGACGTACTGCAACACCTTGGCATCAGTCCAGGCGACAAGATCGTACTGGACTTGCTGCCAGATGGTCGGGGCGTGCTCAAGGCGGCGCGGCCCGCTGGGACGATAGCCGGCTTTATCGGCCTGCTCGCGGGCAGAACGCAGAAGGTTGCCACCATCGAAGAAATCAACGAGGCGGCTGCACAAGGATGGGCAAGCAAAAAATGAAGGTCACAGTCGATACCAATGTCCTTGTGCGTGCTGTTGTGCGTGACGATCCAGCACAAGCGACCGCCGCCGCCGCAGTCTTGACCGATGCCGAGCTGATCGCAGTCGCGCTGCCGTGTCTATGCGAATTTGTTTGGGTGCTGCTCCGCGTATATGGCTTCCAGCAAGCGGACGCGGCCAGCGCGATCCGGGCGCTACTGGCCACCGCCAGCGTGGAAGTGAACCGGCCCGCCGTGGAGGCCGGGTTGATGGCGCTCGATGCAGGCGGAGACTTTGCCGATGGCGTCATTGCCTACGAAGGAAATTGGCTCGGTGGGAAAACCTTCGTTTCCTTCGATAAGAAGGCGGTGACACTTCTTGCAGCCCAAGGGCAATCAACGCAGCTTTTGTGACAGTCTCCAGCGCCAGCGCCGCCGCGCAGATCGGCGTAAGCGCCATGCGCGGGAGCCGTCGAGGCCGCGCTCGATGTCCTGGCGCTGGCGCCGCTCGTCCATCGCCTTCCGATGTTTCAATCCACGCCCGTAACCGGGCGACAAGGCACGGGAGGGGTTACACCCCTCCCGTGCGTG
>JAIRWW010000013.1 GCA_031268685.1 Azoarcus sp. | reverse complement strand
CGGGTGATGACGAGCCTCAATGAGTTCACGCTTTATGCCGTGACCTTGATGTTGTTTTTCTTCCTGGGGGTGATGAGCTTTTCGGAATGGGTGCGTTCGCGCTTGCTGGTGCGGCTGGGGGTGCGCCTGGATATGAAGCTCAATCCACGTGTGTTCGGCGCCGCTTTCGAGATGCTCGACAGGGGCAAGGACAGCAATCGTTTGTTTGGAAGTATGTCTCGCCTGCGCCAGTTTCTCACCGGGGCAGGTTTGTTCGCCATTATGGATGCACCGTGGACGCCTGCATATATTCTGGTGCTTTTTCTCCTGCATCCGGTGCTTGGCGCGCTGGCAATCGTTTTTTGCCTGATTCTGGGAGCGGCTGCCTATATATCTGGCCTTGTCATGGAAGAGCCGCTAGAGACGGCAGTTGAAGCGGCCGGGGTGGAAAACAGGCAGTTGGAGTCCCGGTTGCGGCACGCGGCGACGGTCGAGGCCATGGGTATGCTCAATAATATCCGCGGCATGTGGTGGCGCAGCCATCTGTTGGCGCTGGCGCAGGGGCGGCGGGGGATGGATGCGCAGACGCGCATGCAGTCGATCACGACTTTCATGCGGCTGATGCAGCAATCGATGACCTTGGCCGTGGGGGCGATACTGGCGGCTCACGGCGAAATTTCGCCCGGCGCGATGATTGCGGCCAATGCGCTGATGACCCGCGCCACGTTTCCGCTCGATGCGCTGATGAAAGCCTGGAAGGATGTGCTGGCGGCCAGGACGGCTTTTCTGGAACTGGAGGCTGCGCTGGAGGCGCATCCTGTCCGCGCCATGGATGCGGCGCCGGCGCTGGCGCCGGGGGCTGCTTTGCGGCTCAAGCATGTTACGGTCAGCGTAGCCGGGCGGGAGCAGCCTGTCCTGAACGATGTGTCGTTGCGGATTCCCGCCGGATCCGCACTGGGTGTGCGGGGGCCGTCTGGTTCGGGCAAGTCGACGCTGGCGAGGGCCTTGCTCGGCGTTTTGCCTGATATACAGGGCACCGTGTTGTTTGATCGGGTGCTTCTCTGTGACCTGAAACGCACGGAAGCAGGGGGTTGGGTGGGATATCTGCCGCAGGATGTGGAGCTTTTCGACGGCACGATAGCCGAGAACGTGGCCCGTTTCGGCAAGGTTGATTCCAACTTGGTTATTGAAGCCTGCCAGCAGGCGGGCGTGCATGAAATGATCCTGCGCTTTCAGAAAGGCTACGATACGCAGATCGGCATTGGCGGCAGCTTCCTGTCTGGCGGGCAGCGCCAGCGTATAGGCCTGGCGCGGGCGCTTTACGGCAATCCACGCCTCGTGGTGCTCGATGAACCGAATTCCAGTCTGGACGACGCCGGCGAACGCGCTTTGCTGCAAGCGGTGATCGCGCTGAAAGAGCGTGGCGCTACGCTCGTGCTGATCAGCCATCGTCCGCGCATCATGGCTGCGATGGATTCAATACTGGTCATGGAAGAAGGCCGCGCGCTGCGCCTGGAGCCGCCGCCGTCTTTTGATAAGGCGGCGGACGGTGCGATGGCGTCCGTTGCGCCCATGCAGTCCATGCAAGCCCGATGATGATAAATAAACAAACAAGGACCCCGACGTGAGCCTGTCTTCAACCGCGATTTCTCCCAGAAAACATAAAGGCTCCCTGAGCAAAAAAACAGGGGTGTCGTCCTCGGTGAAAAACACAGGGAGAGCCTTGATCAGCTTCCTGACCCCCCGTCCGATCGTGCATGCGCCAGATGGCCCCGATGGGGAGGAGCTTCAAGATTTGCCGGTCGATACCCGTTCGCCGGCCCGTATCGGTTTTTGGGTGCTGGCAATCGGCTTCGGCGGGTTTTTGCTGTGGGCGGCGCTGGCCCCGCTGGATGAAGGCGTGCCCACGTCCGGCGTGGTGGCGATAGACACTAAACGTAAGGCGGTGCAACACCTTTCCGGCGGAATTGTCAAGGCAGTATATGTGAGAGAAGGGCAATTCGTGGAAGCCGGAGCGCCAGTGTTGGAAATAGACCCGGCCACGGCGCAGGCAAATTTGGAAAGTACACGTTTTCGCTATTACACTTTAAGGGCGACGGAGGCTCGTTTAGTGGCGGAACAGGAAGGACGCGACAAAATTGATTTTCATGCAGATTTGCTGCGGGCAAAGGGAGCGCCACTGGTGGCTTCCCTGATTGCCAACCAGGAAGGCTTGCTCGAATCGCGGCGCATGTCGTTGCAGGCCGAAATCAGTGCGATGGAGGAATCCGTCGTCGGTTTCGAAGCGTCCATCGCGGGTTATCAGGGTTTGCTGGAAGCGCGCCATGCGCAACTGAAGCTGATTGGTGAGGAAATGCGCGGATTACAAGGACTGGTCGATGACGGTTATGCCCCGAAAAACAACCTTCTGGCCTTGCAGCGCACGAATGCCGAGACTCTGGGCGCGATTGCCGATTTGCAGGGCAACATCGACCGTTCCCGCAGTTCCCTTGCCGAAACGAAGATGCGCATCGCGCACCGGCAACAGGAGTACAGAAAAGAGGTCGATACCGAACTGGCCGAGGTGCGCAGTCAGGTCGATGGCGAGGGCGAACGCTTCGTGGCGCTCGGGAACGATCTGGAACGCACGGTCATCCGTGCGCCGGTCGCCGGTCAGGTGGTGGGATTGGTGGCGCAGACCGTGGGCGGGGTCATCGCACCGGGCGAGAAGGTCATGGACATCGTGCCCGGAGATGAACCATTACTGCTGGAAACCCAGGTGCCGCCTCATCTCATCGACCGCGTGCGGCCCGGATTCGACGCCGACGTGCGTTTTTCTGCCTTTGCCCACAGTCCGGCACTGGTGGTGCGCGGCAAGGTGGTGTCGATCTCGAACGATTTGATGTTCAACGAACAGGCCGGCACCAGCTATTACCTGGCGCGTGTGTCGGTGACGGAAGAAGGCATGGAAAGCCTGGGCGAGCGCCGTCTGCATGCGGGCATGCCGGTGGAAGTCATCATCATTACCGGGGAGCGTTCCCTGCTCACTTATTTGCTGCACCCCCTGCTGAAACGAATTGCTGTTTCCATGAAAGAAGAATGAACGAGGAACTTCGATGAAGAAACCTGCTTTTTACTTGATGACCGTTATGGTCGCTGGCGGCGCGATGTCGGCTTCTGCATTGGCCCGCGCGGACGATTTGTTGAACCTGTACCGCGAGGCTGTGCGGGCCGATGCAAACTACCTCGCCGCGCAGGCCGATACCCAGGCCCGGCGCGAGCTTGAGCCGCAAGCGTTGGCGCGCTTGCTGCCCAATCTGTCACTCGAAGGCTCGAACGCCAAGAATTCGCTCGAACGGAAAACCGACAACCGGCCCGATGAGGATCTCGACTACCGCAGCAGCAGCCTTTCCCTTGGCGTGAGCCAGCCTTTGTTCCGGCCCGCCGCCTATGCCGCCTACCGGCAGGCGCAGGCACAAGTGGAGGGCGCCGAGGCCACCCTGCAATGGGCGGAGCAGGATGTCGGAACGCGAATCGGCACCGCGTATTTCGACGTTTTGCTTGCCGAGGCGGAACTGGAAGTCACCAAGGAGCAGAGGGACGCCTATCTGACACAACTGGATTACGCCCAGAAAGCTTTCCAGTCCGGCGCGGGGACGCGCACCGACATCGACGAGGCGCGCTCGCAACTCGATCTGGCCGCAGCCCAGACCCTCGACCTGCAATATCAGCTCAAATACACCAAGGATGCGCTGACGGCCATCATCGACAGGCCGATCACGTCCCTGGCCCGTCTCGATCCCGCGCGCATACAGCTTATCGCGCCCAATCCGAACCAGCCTGAAGACTGGATACATCAGGCCGAGGAGATCAATCCCCGACTGATATCGTTGCGCGCCGCTGTCGTGGCAGCCGACAAGCAGATCAACAAGGCGCTTTCCGGCCACCTGCCCACCGCCGATCTGTTTGCGCGCCGCTTCAGAAACAAGAGCGACAACGTCAATAGCGTCGACACTAAAAACGACGGAAACATGTTCGGCATACAGTTTGATATGCCAATCTTCGCCGGCGGCGAAACCTCGGCTGGGGTTCGCCAGGCCAGGGCCGAACTGGACAAGGCGCGCCAGCAACTTGAAGTGGCGCGCCGCGAGGTCGGCCTGGAGGTCAGGAAAGAGTTCGACGGCGTAGCCCAGGGTGTGCATTGGGTGGCGGCTTATGAGCGGGCAGTGGCATCCGCCGAACAGGCGCTGTTATCGACGCGGAAAGGGTTCCGGGCCGGTAGCCGCACCACGCTGGACATTTTGACAGCCGAACAGAACCTTGCAACGGCCAGGCGCGATCTTGATCGCGGGCGCTACCGGTATGTGCTCTCGCACCTGAAACTCATGGCACTGGTGGGACGCCTTGGCGAAGACGAAATCGGGCGCATCAACGGCTGGTTGTCGGAGAGCACGACGCCATAGCTTGCCCATGTGATGGATCGGATCGTGGAAATGACCGGTTCCATATAGACCGTTCGCCCTGAGCCTGCCGAAACTCCTTATTCCATGGGGAATGCTTTTCGACAAGCTCAGGGCGAACGGCGTTTACCGGTGCCTATTGTGTGTATCTGAACAGTATTGGGCTTGAATGACAGGCGATACAGTCACCGATGCACTGAAACAGGCGATCCGGACGCGGTATTCCTTGCCGGATCGCCAACGGCTTTCATGCCATCGCTTCATACAAAGGCAAGGTCAGGAATTCCGGGTATTCCGGTGTAAGCGACATATCGGCGAAGATTTTCGCCGCCTGTTCGTAGGTGCCGACATCCTCGCCTTGGGCGGCGATGCTCGCTTTGATGGCTTCCAGTTCCTCGCCGATCATGGCGCGCACCATGTCTGGCGCGATCTTGCGGCCATCGTCCAGCACGCCCTTGGGCGAAACCACCCATTGCCAGACTTGCGAACGG
>JAIRWW010000010.1 GCA_031268685.1 Azoarcus sp. | reverse complement strand
TTATCAGGCGAGCGCCAGCCTCAAATGCCCAACCGGTTCAGCGGCAGGTTTCACCTTGATTTCGATGTCGTAGCCGAGACGACTCAGGCAAGTCATCAGCTTGCGCTCGGAGAGGTTGGAAAAATCCCCTCGCATCATGGCAGAGACTTTTGGCTGTGAGATGCCCATGCGTCGCCCGGCTTCTTCCTGCGTCAGCCCAAGGCGACGCACAGCACGGGTGATTTCAATCACCAGTCCAGACTTGATTTTCAGCTTATCGGCGTCGGGCAAGCCAAGGTCGGCGAAAACGTTCCCCGAACTGACTTCCATCTCGACGTCCTCAATTGCGCGCTTTGCCATGTTGTAGCTCCTTTACTTGTGCCTCAGCTTGCTTGAGCCGGTCTCGAATGATGTCCATGTCCTTTTTCGGGGTCTCGATTCCCCGTTTGCTCTTTTTCTGGAAGCAGTGCAGGACGAACACTGCTTCCACGAATCTCACCGTATAGACAGCCCGGTATGTACCGTCCGAGTCGTCCTCGATGATTTCGAGTACGTCCGCATTTCCAAAGCCCTTGAGCGTCTTTACCGCACTGTGCCGGTCGCCGCATTGTGCGAAGTCTAGAGCATGGCCGAAGAACTTCCGCAGTTCGCGTGGAAGCGCCATCAAATCTTTTTTGCTGCTCCCGAGCCAGACGAGGGGTTTCTCTTGATCTGTCATGCTTCCACATTTTATACCAGTTCAGTGCTAAGCACAAAATAGCTGGCATGTGATGCATTAGCGTCCGTCCGAAATGGCCTTCTGGAAAATGGCCGGATTAGTGGTTACGCCAGCGATACCGTCCACAGCGATGAGATGGGCAAGTTGCCCACCGTCAAGCAAAGCGCGGGAAGTGTTTAAAAATATAGATAAATAGCATGTGTTTCATTTTACATGTACTTGTTGACATTTACCGATATTATGGAACACTACCCGTCATGGACACGACCCCGATCACCGTGAAACTCATCCATGTGGCACGCTCACAGGGAATCGTGCGCCCCAGCGATCTGGCGCGGGAAGGAATTCCGCGCGTGGCTCTGACGCGCGCCGTTCGGCGCGGGCTGCTGGAACGGATTGGGCGCGGAATGTATTGCCTGCCGGGGCGTGCCGTTTCCGCGCACGGCACGCTGGCCGAGGTCGCGCGGCGCGTCCCAAAAGGCGTCGTCTGCCTGCTGTCGGCACTGCGCTTTCACGATCTGACGACGCAAGCCCCGTTCGAGGTATGGCTCGCCATCGACAACAAAGCCGCCGAGCCAAGGCTCGACTACCCACCGCTGCGTCTCGTCCGGTTCTCCGGCGCGGCGCTGACCGAGGGCATCGAGGAGCGCGACGTCGACGGCGTGACGGTGCGCCTCACCAGCGTCGCCAAGACGGTGGCCGACTGTTTCAAGTTCCGCAACAAGATCGGCCTCGACGTGGCGCTGGAGGCACTGCGCGAGGCATGGAACGCAAAACGCATGACAGCTAACGAAATCTGGCATTGCGCCAAGATCGATCGCATGACCAACGTGATGCGCCCCTATCTGGAGAGCCTGACATGAGCGCGCGCAACCTTGCCGCCTCGGTACGCGCCCGGTTACTCAACAAGGCCCGCGCCGAAAAACTCGACTTCAACCTGCTGCTGACGCGCTATGCGCTGGAGCGGATGCTGTATCGCCTGAGCGTTTCCGGGCAGCGCAGTCAATTCCTGCTCAAGGGGGCATTGCTGTTCGACCTCTGGTTCGACGTGCCGCATCGCCCAACCCACGATGCCGATCTGCTTGGCTTCGGTTCCGCCGAAATTCCCCGTCTGGAAAGCCTGTTTCGCGAAATCTGCCAGATTGAGAATGGCGATGACGGCATCGTTTTTCAGCCCGACACGGTGAAAGCCGCCGAAATCCGCAAGGACGCCAACTATGGGGGCATTCGCGTCACCTTGATCGGAATGCTCGATAGCGCGCGCTGCCCGGTGCAGATCGACATCGGCTTTGGCGATGCGGTGACGCCCGGCCCGGAGGACGCGCGCTATCCGGTGATCCTCGGTGACATGCCGCCGCCCTGTCTGAGGGTCTATCCCCGGTACACGGTCGTGGCGGAAAAGCTGGAAGCGATGGTGACGCTCGGCATGCTCAACAGCCGACTGAAGGATTATTTCGACCTCTGGATTCTGGCCCGGCATTCGGATTTCGACGGGGCGATCCTGTGCCAGGCGATTTGGGCGACCTTGGAACGCCGAGGCGCAGTCATGCCCGACGACGTGCCCGTTGGTCTTAGCGACGAATTCGCGCAAGACGAGCAGAAAAACAAGCAATGGCAGGCGTTCCAGCGCAAGAACAAGCTGGAGCCGATACCGCTGGCCGCCGTGATTGACGATCTGCGCGGGTTCTTGCTGCCTGTGTTGTCCGCCATCGCAACAGGAACGGTACTTGGCGGATAGACAGCGGCTGGAGCAGGCAGACTTGAATAATCCCGCTCAAAATTTAATCAAATGGCATCTGGTGACACGACTGCTTGTTCTACCCCGGCCCGGCAAAACCGCCCATGCCATGCCTCCAAGCGCGACTACCCCGCCCTGATGCCGCTGGGCTACGCGGGTTTATCCCTCAAGGCCAAATATAACAACCCTCAGCTTGGCCACTTCCGGATTGCCTGCAAAAGCGCGCCCAGGCTATAATGCCGCTCCTTTGCCGCCCGGCAGGGTAGCAACACAGCGAGCACAGCGTAAGCGTGAACAAGCTTCGGTTTTAGCCGGCATAGCTCAGTTGGTAGAGCAGCGCATTCGTAATGCGAAGGTCGGGGGTTCGACTCCTCTTGCCGGCACCACTCAAAGTAAAAAGGGCAACCCAACCGGGTTTGCCCTTTTTACTTTGAACCGTCGCAGCACTTAAGCAGAGCGCCAACGGTGGGTGCGCCTCAGCGCCTCCCCAAGCAGTTCATCCTCAAGCACGAACTGGCTGCTCATGACCACATGCCTGCCCGGCGAACAAATCAGATCGCAGCATCTCCCGTTTCTCCGGTGCGGATGCGCACGACTTGCTCCACCGCCGACACAAATATCTTGCCATCGCCGATCTTGCCGGTTCGCGCCGCTTTGATGATCGCCTCGACAGCCTGATCCACAACATCGTCGTCCAATACCACCTCGACCTTCACCTTGGGCAAAAAATCGACGACGTATTCCGCCCCGCGATACAACTCGGTATGCCCTTTCTGACGGCCAAACCCCTTGACCTCGGTCACGGTAAGGCCAGCAATCCCGATTTCCGACAAAGCTTCGCGCACTTCTTCGAGCTTGAACGGCTTGATAATGGCTTCGATCTTTTTCATTGCAAAAACTGACTCCGGTTTGTGAAACCCACCCTTACGGGCAGCGCAAAGACTGGAACTTCCAGCCCAAGGCCGGGATTTCCGTCATGGCAGCCGGAAAGAAAGCCCATCCGGCCCGCGCAACGCAGCAGACGCCAAGCGCCTGCCGCCAGCGATTCGCCAGCATACATCGTCCGCGCCCAAGACTCACCGCTTTACCCCCACGGTTATCTCGTAAGTAATTACACCAACCCAAAACCCCAGTCACCGCACACAAAACCGGGATCCATGCATCTATTTGTGATAGGAATCACATCCCATTGTCCATAACAGCCCACACGGGGTAAAAACTAACAAAAAACTGCCGTTATCAAAAACAAACGCCAACACCAACAGAGAGCAGAGAGATAACCATGAAGACGCCGCATCTTGTTCTCATGCAGGGCGGACGCCGGAATGGCGTCCCCACCCCCGCGCCCCACATCGGGCACGCCATCAGCAGCGCCATACACGCAGGCTTCCGCATCGGCCGCCCCGTGCGCATCGGGCGGGTATACGGCAACGTAGTCGGCTACAACATTGGCCACTTCGGCCTTTTCAGCGGCAGAGACTACCCGCTGCTCGTGCGCACCCGCTACGGCATCACCAAGTGCAGCCTGTCGGAAGTGGCCGCCGCCTGAAACCGCGGTCGGCCTTGCGGCAGACCGCCGTCAGCGGCGTTTCTGTTAGCGGCGTTTCTTTCACCTGGCAGCGTTGGCAATGCCATCGAGAATTTCCTTCCTGGCCTCCTCGACCGTCCCCCAACCCAGGATTTTTACCCATTTGCCCGGTTCAAGATCTTTATAGTGCTCAAAAAAATGCACGGTCTGCTTCACAAGCAGCTCCGGCAGATCATCAATGCCCTTCACCTTATCGTAGAGCGGCGTGAGCTTGGATACCGGCACGGCAATAACCTTTGCATCCACCCCGCCGTCATCCTCCATCTTCAGCACGCCAACCGGACGGACGCGAATAACCGCACCGGGGAAAAGCGGAAACGGCGTCGCCACAAGCACATCGACCGGATCGCCATCGCCTGAAATCGTATGCGGCACATAACCGTAATTGAGCGGGTAGCGCATCGAAGCGCCCATGAAGCGGTCGACGAAAATCGCCCCGCTTTCCTTATCTACCTCGAACTTGACCGGATCGGCCTGCGCCGGAATTTCGATAATAACATTGACATCATTTGGCACATCCCTGCCTGCCTTGACGAGATCCAGTCCCATGAACAGCTCCTTTAAAAAGAGCGAATTATAAAAGGAGAATCACACAGGCGCATCGAAACCGGCATCCTCCACCGCCTGGCGCATCGTCACAGCATCGACCTGCTCGGGATCGAACTCCACCGTAGCGCTCTCCCGTTCGAGCGACACATGCGCCCCGCTCACTCCTGGCAGAGCCTTCAGCAGCTTGGTCACGTTCCGTACACAACCGGCACAGGTCATGCCCTCCACCTTGATCGTTACTTCACTCATGGCTCCTCCTTCCTTTTGCCGGACACCCCGGCCCGATTGCAATTCCACGGACGCCAGCGCTTGAGCAACAAAGAATTGCTCACCACCGACACCGAACTCAGCGCCATTGCCGCACCAGCCACCACAGGATCAAGCATCCCGAATGCCGCGAGCGGTATTCCCAGTACATTGTAGGCAAAGGCAAAAAAGAAATTCTGCCGTATTTTTGCCATTGTTACTCGTGACAGGTCAATAGCATCGCTCACACCGTGCAAACTGCCACGTACCAGAGTGATATCGGCGGCCTCCACAGCAGCATCAGCGCCTGCCCCCATAGCAAAAGAAACATCGGCGGCGGCCAGCGCCGGCGCATCGTTAATTCCATCGCCTGCCATGCCGATGCAAGCCCCTTTTGCGGCAACCCCCCCTTTGGCGGCGGTCTCCTTCCTCAGCGCCGCAACCGCATCCGCCTTGCCTGCGGGCAAAACCCCGGCGCGCCAATCGGCGATACCCACGGAATCCGCGACCGCCGCCGCAGTCGCCCGATGATCGCCAGTGAGCATCACAACCCGCAATCCGGCCTCGCGCAGCCTTGCCACAGCGGCTGCCGAATCCTCCCGCACACGATCGGCCACAGCAATCAAACCAGCATAATTGCCATCAACAGCAAGCGCCGCCAGCGTCCTTCCAAGTGCGGCAAGGGGCGCGACATCCGCTTGCGGCACACCGACCTGCCGGGACGCGAGAAAATCCGGCGTGCCGAGAACCACCTCACGGAAACCGACCCGGCCCTCCACGCCCTGCCCGCCCACATCACGCACCTCGCTAGCCTCGCCGCCGCCAGCCCCGCCCCCTTCGCCAGCCGATTGCGCGCGCACAATCGCCCGCGCAATCGGATGCGAACTGCCGCGTTCCAGCGCCGCCGCCAATTGCAGCAAAGCCGCCTGCGTCCACGGCGGCGCGGCAACAACATCGGTCACGGCAGGCTCGCCCATAGTCAGCGTGCCGGTTTTATCCAGGACGAGCACCCTCATCTGCCCCGCGCGCTCCAGCGATTCGGCATTTTTTATCAAAATGC